>JBKJZF010000051.1:0-6475 GCA_046715315.1 Solirubrobacterales bacterium
GGTAGATCTGCCAGCCGCAGGAATCGCAGGCATAGCAGGCGCGGGTCGAAACGCGGTGGAACTTGCGCTCGCGCTTGCACTTCGGACAGGCCGTGTGGTGGCCGTCCGGGGCGTGCTTCTCACGCCAAAGCTTGTCCAGGCAGGCCGCATCGTCCGGGTACTCCCGCATGAACTCCATGAGTGAGTAGTCCGAGTCCGAGGACTGAGAACGCTGGGGGTTGTTCCTGTCATTAGCTGCCATGGAGGTATCCGTGCCTTACGTCTTTGAGAATCGCTTAGGTCGAGGCTTTGTCTTCGAGGTCCCTGACGGTGGAAGCCAGGTCGTCTACGTCCGACTGAAGGACAAGAAGCTGGCTTTGGATTTCCTGCACCGCGATGGCAAGCTCCCGAATCGCATCGACGTGGGAGAACCCGTCATCGGGGTCGAGGTTCGCTAGCTGCTGCGGGTCGATCTGTGCCATGCAGACATTATACATGTTCTGAAGGTATATGCGTGACTCGAGTCACACATCGAACGCTTGTTCGGTCCTAGCCTCACTGCTCCACGATAACCCGACCTGCCCTGACATGGGGGCGAGTCCGGCGGCATCAGCACACAGAGCGGGGAAATCCGCTGCCGCCCGAACGCCGACCCGGGGCAGCGAAAGAGAGGGACACAAATGCGACGTCGCGTTCGTACGCGGCGGAGGCGTCTGGTGGCTGCATTGCTGCTGCCGGCTCTGACCGCGCTGATGATCACAACCGCAGGCTCGATCGGAGCCCAGGCGGCCCCCCAGGGTGCCGAGATGAAGACCTCGAAGCGAACCGTCACCTACGGCGGCCACCTGAGGCTGGCTGGAAGCTTTCCCGACTCGCCCAAGCAGCGGGTGGAGATCTATATGCACCGGCGGGGTGAGAACGCCTGGAAGCTGAAGGGCAAGGCGAAGACCAACTCCTCCGGCCGCTTCACCGAGCGGGTCGGCCCGCCCGCCACGGCCGACTGGCGAGCCGAGCTCGCCGGTGTCGGGACGCCGGAGGACCTCGCAGCGGCCGCGCCGACCGACCGGCGCACGGGCGAGAAGCTGATCAAGGTGCGCTCGCGCACCCAGGCCGGCGTCTCGTCGCGCAACATCGTCCGTGGTAACTCGATCAAGATCAGCGGCCGGGTGCTGCCACACGGCGAGCGGCGGGGGGTCGTGATCCGCGCCGGGGGCAAGCGGCTGAAGACGAACGCCGGGCGCAACGGGCACTTCTCGCGCCGCTGGAGCCCGGGCGGGCTGGGCAGCTACCGGATCCGCGCCCAGGCCGACGGCAACGCGATGGCGATGGGCTCGAGCGACAACGCCGGCAAGGTGCAGGTGTTCCGCCCGGTCCAGGCCTCCTACTACGGGCCCGGCTTCTACGGGGGCCGTACGGCCTGCGGGCAGACCCTGACCACCTCCACCCAGGGGGTCGCCCACAAGACGCTTCCCTGCGGGACGCGGGTCACCCTGCGCTACCGCGGCCGTGAGGTCACGGTGCCGGTGATCGACCGCGGTCCCTACGCCGCGGGACGCGAGTACGACCTCACCAGCGCCACCCGCAACCGCCTCTCCTTCGGCAGCACCGGAACGGTGCTGAGCTCGCGCTAGAGCCCGCTTGGCCCGCGCCCCCGTTCGCATATCTAGACTGAGCGGACGGTGGGCGCGGAAGCCAAGAACCTGGAGGCGATCGCGGTGGCGATCGACCGTCACAACTCGACCTGTCCCTTTCCGGCCTCGGAGGTGCGGATGAACCCGTTCGAGGTCGAGCGCCTCGGCTGGGAGGAGATCCGCGGGCTGCCGATCATCGGCGATCCCGAGATCGGCACCGGCCGCTTCCGCATCGTCTGCTCCCGCGAGGGAGACGGCGAGAGCATCGAGGAGCTGGAGGTGATCGGCGAGCCGATCGAGGTCGGCGGCGACCCGCAGGCACCGCCCGTCTGAGCGCCGCCTAGAGGTTCAGGCCCAGTTCCCGGGTGAGCTTCTGGGCCTCGATGTTGAGCCGGAAGAACTCGCCGGTGAGGATCAGGATCCCCATCACGATCAGGATCGCGCCACCGACCGCGACGATCCCGGCGTAGTGGCGCTTGACCACCGAGAAGACGGCGGTCATCCGCGAGAAGCCGATCGCCGTGAGCAGGAACGGCACCCCGAGCCCGGCCGAGTAAAAGGCGAGCAGCAGCGCGCCGTGGGCGGCCGAGCCGGTCAGCGCCGCGGCGCTCAGGATCGCCGCCAGGGTGGGCCCGACACACGGGGTCCAGGCGACCGCGAACGCCGCCCCGGCAACCAGCGGTCCGCTCTTGCCGGTCCGTGCGAGCAGCGCGTCCACGCGCCACTCGCGGTTGAGGCGGGCGACGAAGAAGCTGGCGACGAAGAACACGCCCATGACGATGATCAGCACCCCGGCGATGTTGGTGAGCACGTCGCGCTGCTCTCGCAACACCTCGCCGACCCCCGTCGCGGTCAGCCCGAGCCCGATGAAGATGGCAGAGAACGAGGCGATGAACAGCAGGCTCGGAAGCGCCAGTCGGCGCCAGTCGACGGTGTCGAGGTCGGCGACGCCGACGCCGCTGACCGCGGACAGGTAGCCGGGCACCAACGGCAGCACGCAGGGGGACAGGAACGACACCAGGCCCGCCCCGAAGGCCGTGATCACGCCGACCCCGGATGCCGGATCGACCGCGTCCACGCGCTCAGCTCACAGACTCACAGGGCGCCGGCCAGGCGGCGGCGGTGGATCTTCGCGACCGGGTCCTCGGGGCCCAGCTCGGTGAAGATCGCCACCATCGCCTGGCGCAGCAGGTCCCGCGTCTCCGGAGTTGTCGCCGCCTGGAAGGCCTCCTGCAGCGCCTCCAGGGCGCCGTTCGGGTCGCCCTCGTCCCAAGCGCTGAAGGCGCGCTCGAGCGTCGAGGCGTCGATGCCGTCCACGTCGGAGCCCGTCTCCAGGTGCAGGCGGGCCGCGAGGCCGTCGGCGATGAACTCGCCCTTGAAGCTCTCGAGCAGCTCGCGCGCCTCGTCGCGGTCGCCCCGCTCGATCAGCAGCCGGGCGAGCGCCAGCGCGGCCTCGGCATGGCGCGGGTCCAGCTCGACGGCCTGGCGCAGCGACTGCTCGTCGCCGGCGTCGACGAGCTCGTCGGCGGGGGAGGGGAGCAGCTCGTCGAGGAAGGAGTCGATCGCCCTCGGCGGGATCGCGCCGGTGAACTCGCTCACGACCCGGCCGTCCTTGAAGGCCTTGACGGCGGGGATCCCGCTGATCCCGAACGACCGGGCGACCATCTGGTTGGCGTCGACGTCGACCTTGGCGAGCTCGACCTGCCCGGCGCGCTTGGAGACCGCGGCCTCGAGCGCCGGGGTGAGCTGGCGGCAGGGGCCGCACCACTCGGCCCAGAAGTCGACCAGCACCGGCACCTCGCGCGAGCGCTCGACGACCTGCTGCTCGAAATCGCTGTCGGTGACGTCGCGGGCCATCGCCTACGAGATTAGAGATAGGCCGTGCGCGGGGCGCGGTTGCGGGTTATGTGAAGTGTGGAGCAGATCGGCAAACTGAACGACGTGGACGAGTCCCTGCGCGGCAAGCTGTTGGTGGCCTCTCCGGCGCTCGGCGACCCCAATTTCGCCCGCAGCGTCGTCTTCATCACCGAGCACAGCGCGGAGGGCGCGATGGGGATCGTCCTCGACAAGCCCTCGGAGACCGCGGTCAGCGAGCTGGCGCCGCAGCTCGACGAGGTCGCGGGGCCGGACGCGCCCGTCTACGTCGGCGGGCCGGTGCAGCCGGCGGCGCTGGTCGTGCTGGCCGAGTTCTCCGATCCGGCGGCTGCGGCCTGGATCGTCGTCGCCGACGTCGGATTCGCCTCCGCTTTCGTCGAGATGGACGATCTGGCGCGCTCCGTGCGCCGCGCGCGCGTCTACGCGGGGTATTCCGGCTGGGGGCCCGGCCAGCTCGAGGCCGAGATGGAGGTGGACTCGTGGATCGTCGAGGCGCCGCTGCCGCCCGAGCTGTTCCCGGACGAACCCGAGGCCCTGTGGGGCGCGGTGCTGGCCCGCAAGGGCGGCCAGTACGCGCTCGTGGCCCGGATGCCGGCCGATCCCTCGATGAACTAGGCCCTCGGGCCCGCTCAGGGCTTCAGGCGCGGATCCTGCGCCCGATAACGAGAGTTATGGAAAGTTGGTGCCGCACAGGGGCCGACTGGGACGCTCGCCCGCGGGTGTCCCCTACGCTGAACGGCGATTCTTCCGACCCCGTTCGATGTGAGCGACACGCCCGAAGCCGCACAACCCGAGCCCCCGGCTCCAGGCCCCGACCTGGGGCTGGCGTCGGAGCAAGAGCTCCTCGCCCGCTACGGCGAGAGCCGCGACCCGACCCTGCGCGAGGAGCTTGTCAGGCGCTTCCTCCCGCTCGCCCGGGCGCTGGCGATGCGCTATTCCGGCGGCGGCGAGCCCAGCGACGACCTCGTTCAGGTCGCGAGCGTCGGGCTGATGGGCGCGATCGACCGCTTCGACGCCTCCCTCGGCGTGCCCTTCGCCGGCTTCGCCGGGCCGACGATCCTGGGCGAGCTTCGCCGTCACTTCCGCGATCGGGTCTGGACCCTGCGGGTCCCTCGTGGCCTCCAGGAGCGGATCCGCGACGTCGAGCAGGCGATCACCGAGCTCGGCGGCGAGCTCGAGCGCTCGCCCACCGTCGCCGAGGTCGCAGACCAGCTCGAGGTCACCGAGGACGATGTGCTCGAGGCGATGGAGGCCGGCGACGCCCGGCGGACGATCTCGCTCGACCAGCCGGTGATCGGCGGCGATGGTGGCGGCGATTCCTCGATCGGCGACCGCGTCGGCGGCGCCGACCCCGGCTACGAGCTGATCGACGCGCGTGCGGCGATCTCCGACGGGGCCCGCGTGCTCAGCGACCTGGAACGTGACGTCCTGCGCCTGCGCTTCGTCGATGACCTGACCCAGTCGAAGATCGCCGAGCAGGTCGGTTACTCGCAGATGCACGTGTCGCGGATCCTGCGCCGCGCGCTGGCGCGCCTGCGCGAGGCCGCGGCCGGAGGACGTCGAGGACTGAGCCGGTGAGGCGGCCCGCTACGCCGGCTGCTTGATCTCGAACAGCAGGTGCTCGGCGTCGCCGTTGCGCTCGACGCGGATGTTGTCGGCCAGCCCCTCGAGCGAGGCGTCGATCTCCGGGATCCGCAGGCGGCCGAGGAGTTGCTCGCCGCCGCCGTCTACCAGCGGGCCTACCCGCACCACCAGGGCGCCGTTCTCCTCGCCGACGAGGACGTGGGCCGTGCCGTCGGGGAAATGGCTCGTCGCCTGCGCCGAGATTGCGTCGCCCAGCAGGACGGCGTCGGAGAGGCGGTCGACCGAGAAGTTGGCGCGAACGGCGAAGATCGAGATGATCCGGGAGAGCACCGGGCCGACCAGCTCGCCGGCGGGCATCGACATCGCCGCGCCGTCCTCGGCCTCCACGGGCTTGTGCGGAGCGTCCTCGTTCACGGAGATGTCGATCCGCATCGTCACCGCGGTGCCCCGGTCAGGCGCGCCGCTGATCTCGAAGCTCGTCGAGAGCGCCGCGATCAGCGGCAGGCCCATGCGCAAGCTCTGCCGATTGGTGTCGGGGCGCGGCCGGATTCCGGCGCCCTGGTCGCGGACGACGACCACCAGCGCCCCGTCGTCGCGGTAGGCGTCCACCTCGAGCGGCCCCGGGCCCTCCTCGTAGGCGTGGACGACGACGTTCATGCAGGCCTCGGTGACGACCGTCTTCAGGTCCGCCACCTGGACCGGGTCCATCTCGATCGCCTCCGCCATGCCGGCCACCGCGTGCCGCACCACCGCGACGTTCTCGGCTCGAGCGGGAAGCACCAACTCGAGGCCGCGGGAACTCACGCTGAACCTCCTGGGAGTAACACGTCGGGAGGATACCCGCGCCGGGCTTGTTCTAAGCGTGCAGGAGTTTCGCGAGCGTTGGGCTGGCGGTGCGCTCAGTCGCGCTTCCAGCCGCCGCCGAAGATGCGACTCAACCGCCCGGTCTTGACGTTGGCCTTGAAGGCGCCGGCCCCCGGATCGGGCGGCGGCAGCGCCGCGACCTCGTCGCTGGAGATCGCCAGGGTCACCGCCCGCTCCGCTGTGCGCGCGACCTCGGGGGCGTCGGCGAAGCGCCTCTCGCCCTCCGGGGTCGCGATCACGATCCCGTCGAGGATGTGCTCGCGGTAGTTGTCGACCACCTGGTCGACCGTCCCCACCTCGACTCCGTCTGAGGAGTAGATCGGGGTGCCCCGCTCGACCGCGGAGTAATGGATTGCGCTGCCGTCGTCCACGCCCGGAAGCATAAGCTCTGGCGATGGTCGGCTACTCGGGCACGCCGCTGCCGCGCAAGCTCGGGATCAAGGCGGGCAACGCGGTCGCCTTCCTCGACGCGCCCCCCGAGCTGCCCGCGGCGCTGGGTGAGCTGCCGGACGGGCTCACGGTGCGCTCCAGCGCCCGCGGCC
>JBKJZF010000052.1:0-19464 GCA_046715315.1 Solirubrobacterales bacterium
AGGTCACCAGCGGCCGGGCCGGGCTGGTCGGGGGCGGACTCGAGCTGGCCGAGGACCGTCCCCTGCTCGGTTGGGGCTCCGGGGCCTTCGGGCGCGCCTACTTCGACGAGATCCGCGAGACCGAGACGACCACCTCACACTCGGAGCCGCTGACGGTCGCGGCCGAGCAAGGGGTGGTCGGCCTGGCCCTGTACGTCGCCCTGCTGGGATCGATCCTCTGGGTGATGTTCAGCGGCGGCGTCCGCAGCTCGGCGGCCCGCTCCGCCGTGGCCGCCTGCATGGTCGCGATGATCGCCCACAGCATCGGCTACGCGGGCTTCACCATCGACCCGGCCACCTGGGGCCTGCTCGCCCTCGGGGTGGCGCTCTACCCGGGACGCGAAGCCGAACAGCCGGCGGAGTAGCTCCCGGTGGAGTACCTGCGCCGACTCGCGACCACCGGCGCCGCCTACACGGCGTCGAGCGTCGTCTCGAAGCTGATTGCGGTCTTCCTGCTGCCGATCTACACGGCGTACCTCACCCCCAGCGACTACGGCGCCGCCGAGGTGATGCTGGCCTCGGTGATCGCGGCGTCGATCGTCCTCCGCTTCGGCGTGATCGAGGCGATCCTGCGCTTCTACTACCTCGCCGGCGAGCGACCGGCGAGCGTCGTCAGGACGGGGTTCACCTCGCTCGCGTGGACGACCACCGCCGGGGCGGCGATCGCGCTCGCCTTCGCCGAGCCGATCTCGGAGGCCCTGCTCGAGCAGCCCGACGCCGGGCTCGCGAGGCTGGCGATCCTCGGCCTGTGGACGTTGACCCTGTGGGAGTTCGTGCTCACCCTGCTGCGCCTCGACGAGCGCGCTCGCGCCTACTTCACGATCACCGTGATCAACGTCCTGGTGACGATCCCCTTCACCGTCTACCTGGTCGTCGTCAGGGACATGGGGGCGGATGGGATCCTGCTCGGCACCTTCGGCACCGGCGCGATCTTCCTCCTCTACCGGATCTGGGTCGAGCGCCACCGCCTCTCGCTGCGCCCGGACGTGCCGCTGCTTCGCAGGATGGTCCGCTTCGGCCTGCCGACGATGCCGGCCGAGCTGACGCTCTACTCGCTCAACTTCATCGACCGGATCATCATCGTCCGCCTCGCCGGGCTCGCCGAGGCCGGCCTCTACGCGATCGCGGTCAAGTTCGCCAACGGCCTCCAGGTCCTGGCCCGTGGCTTCCAGCTGGCGTTCCCGCCGCTGGCGTACTCGATCCGCGACGACGACGAGGCCCGCACCGTCTACGCCCTGCTGGTCACCTGGTTCGCGGCGCTGCTCGCCTTCGCCGTCGTCGGGCTGTGGCTGGAGGCGCGCTGGATAGTCCGGCTGCTCGCGGCCGATGCCTACTTCCCCGCCTACCAGGCGATCGGCCCCCTGGCCACGGGCATCGCCCTTTACGCCCTGTACCTGGCGATGGTGGTCGTGCTCGGGCGCACCGGGCGCACCGAGTACGGCCTCCCCGCGACCGCCGCTGCGGTGGTCGTGAACATCGTCCTGAACCTGATCCTGGTCCCCTCCGAGGGCATCGTCGGAGCGGCGATCGCGCTGGTCGCCTCATACGTGGTCGTGCTGGTGCTGATGTACCTGTTCACCCAGCGCCTCTTCCGCGTGCCCTATGAGTGGTGGCGGCTGGCGCTGATCGTCTTCACCGCCGCCGGGCTGATCGGCCTCGGCGAGGCCGTCGTCCCCACCGACGGCTTGGCCGGCTTCGTCGTGCGGCTGGCGCTGTGGCTGGCTTTCCCGGTGGTCCTCTACGTGCTGCGCTTCCTCACCCACGACGAGCGCGAGCAGCTGCGCCGGCTGTTGCAGCCCGCGGCGATCCGCGCCCGCCTGCTCGAGCTGGGCGCCGGCCCGCGTCCCACCGACGACCACGAGCCTCCCGGCCACGGCCCCGCCCCCGAGGCCTTCGAACAAGCGCAGCGCGACTCGGACCGGCTATGAATCACTCCGCCGGTTGTGGGCCTCGGCTGCTTCGCGTAGCCCCTCTCCGGTGTAGGGGCGCAGGGCGCGGCGGGCGTGGAGCCAGTACCAGCCCGCCGAGTGACCTGGCATGACCAGCGCGGCCAGGGCTCGCGGCAGGTAGCTCCAGGCGGCGAGGAGGCGAGCGATCGCCGCTGCGGCCGGGCCGTGGTGCTTTCGCATGTAGACGTCGCGACCGCGGTGGAACTCGGTCACGCGTCGCTTGCCGGCGGAGCGGTCGGTCGCGAGCTGCTCGTGATGGACGGCGCGCGCGGCCGGCACGAAGAGGATCTCGAAGCCCGCGTCGTGCAGGCTCTTGCAGAAGTCGGTCTCGTCGGAGTAGACGAAGAAGCGCGGGTCGAGGTAGCCGACCTGCTCGGCCGCGTCGCGGCGGACCAGCATCGCCGCCGACTGCACCCAGCCGACCTCGCGCGTCTCCGAGCCGCCGCTCTGGGTGACCAGCGCCCGGTGCAGGAACAGCGCCTGCGCGAGCGAGGTCCCCAGCCCCGGAAGGCGCCAGGCACAGGCGAGCCCTGAGCCGTCGGGGGCGAGCAGCTGCGCGCCGGCGGCTGCCGCCCCGGGGTTCGCGTCGAGCGCCGCGACCAGCGCCTCGGCGGCGCCCTCGCGCAGCTCGGAGTCCTCGTTCAGCAGCAGGCAGAGCTCGCCGCGCGACTCGCGCAACAGCAGCGTGTCGTTCTCCGCCTTGCCGGCCCGCCGGTCGCGCTCGATCAGCCGCACCCGGCCGCCGATCTCGCCGGCGGCGCCGATCCAGGCCCGGACGGCGGCGGCCGAGCCGTCGTCGGAGGCGTTGTCGAGCACCAGCAACTCCGCGTCGAGCGAGGGGGGGTGGGTCGCCCGGATCGCCTCCAGGCCCGCGAGCAGGTCTTCGCGGCCGTTGGTGTTGACAACGCAGTAGGACAGGCGCACGGGGGAGAATCGTCCCCGATGCGCGTCCAGATCGTCGATCCCCCCGCATACACGCCCCCCTACGACCGCTCGCTGAGCGCCGCACTGGCCGACGCCGGGGCCGAGGTCGAGCTGATCACCGCTCCCTTCACCTGGGGCTCGGCGCCCGACGCCGAGGGCTACCGGGTGACCGAGTCCTTCCACCGCCGCTCCTCGGGCCTGAGCACCGGCTCGCCCCTGCGCCGGCCGCTGAGGGGCATCGAGCACCTGGCGGGCATGCGGCGCCTGCGCCGCGAGGCCCGGCGCGCCGACCTCGTGCACTTCCAGTGGCTGCCGCTGCCGCAGGCCGATCGCCGCCTGCTGCCGCGGGGGATGCCGTTGGTCCAGACTCCGCACGGCCTGCTCCGCGCCGAGGCCTGGAGCGGGCGAAGCGCCCGCCATCACGCCGAGCTGCTGCGGCGGATGGACGCCGTCGTCGCGCTCTCGGAGTACGGCGCCGGGGTCCTGCGCGAGCAGGCCGGCGTCGAGGCGGACCGCATCCGCGTCATCCCCCACGGCCCGCTCGACTACCTGACCCGGCTCGACGACGAGGCGCCCCTGCCCGCCGACCTGGCGGTGGTCGAGGGCCCCGTCGTCCTCTTCTTCGGCCTGATCCGCCCCTACAAGGGCGTGGACCTGTTGCTGGAGGCCTTCCGCGAGATCGAAGGAGCGGAGCTGTGGGTGGTCGGCAGGCCCTTCGGCGTCGACCTCGGCGAGCTCACCGAGGCCGCCGGGCGGTGCCGCTCGACCGTGCGCTTCGTGCCGCGCTTCGTCGAGGACCGCGAGCTGCCGGCGCTGTTTCGCCGGGCGGACCTGGTCGTCCTGCCGCACCGCGACGCCGAGCAGTCCGGGGTGCTGTTCACGGCGCTCGCCTTCGCCAAGGCGATCCTGATGAGCGACGCCGGGGGATTCGGAGAGGTGGCCGCCCTCGGCGCCGGGCGCACCTTCCCCGCCGGCGACGCGGCGGCGCTCGCCGCCGGGCTCGACGAGCTACTCGGCGATCCGGGTGCGCGCGATCGCCTCGCCGCGGCCGCGGCCGGTGCCGCCGCCGGCCCGTATGCGTGGGGGACGATCGCCGCCCAGACGATCGCCCTCTACGAGGAGCTCCTCGGGCGATAATCGCCGCCCATGGCTGTCCTCGAGATCGTCTTCTGGGCCTCGGTCGCCCTGCTGGTCTACACGCTCGCCGGCTATCCCCTGCTGTTGCTGGCGCTGTCGCGGCTGCGCGGTCGCCGCGAGGGAGCGGCCGGATCCGGCGAGTCGCCCTCGGTGTCGCTGATCGCCGCCGCCCACGACGAGGCCGACGTGATCGGCCGCTGGGTCGAGATGGCGCTGGCCCTCGACTACCCGAGCGAGCTGCTGGAGGTGGTGGTCGCCTGCGACGGCTGCGCCGACGACACCGCCGAGCGCGCCCGCGCGGCAGGAGCGCACCGCGTGCTGGAGCTGGAGCGCGGCGGCAAGGTCGCGGCGCTCAACGCCGCCGCCGCCGAGGCGCGGGGAACGGTCCTCGCCTTCTCCGACGCGAACTCGGCCTGGCGCCCCGACGCGCTTCGCCGGCTCGTCGCCCGCCTGGGCACCGAAGGGGTCGGCTACGTCTGCGGCCAGGTGCGCTTCACCGCCCCCGACGGCGTCGACAACGAGGAGGGCCTCTACTGGCGCTACGAGATGGCCGTCCGCGAGATGGAGTCGAGCCTGGGCGGAATCACAGCCGGCAACGGCGCCATCAACGCGATTCGCCGCGATGCATACATCGCGCTCGAGCCCACCCGCGGCCAGGACATCTCCTTCCCCTTCGAGCTCGCCAAGCGCGGCTGGCGATCCCTGTATGAGCCGGGCGCCGGCGCCAGCGAGCCGATGGCGCCGACGATCGAGGGCGAGTTCCAGCGCAAGCGGCGGATGATGGCCGGCGCCTGGAACACGATCCTCCACACCGGCCTGCTCTCGCCGCGCGGCTATGGCCCGCTCTACACCTTGGAGATCTACTCGCACCGACTGCTCCGCTACGCGTCGCCGCTGCTTCACCTGGCCGCCCTGGCGACCAACCTGGCCCTGCTCGGCGAGGGCACGATCTACGTGATCACCCTGGTCGCGCAGCTCGGCCTTGCGGCCGCGGCGCTGCTCGGCGGCGTCGTGCCGCTGCGCCCGTTGCGCATCGCCCGCTACTACGCGGCGGTCACCGCGGCGAGCGCTGTCGGCCTCTGGGACGTGCTTCGCCACGGCGTCCCGCGCACCTGGGACAGGGTCGAGGGGACCCGGTGAACGAGCCGCGCAGAGGACTGCCGCGAGCCGCCGACATCGTCATCGCGGCCCTGGCCCTGGCCCTGCTTTCCCCTCTAGCCATGGTTGCGGCGGTCGCGATCAAGCTCGACTCCCGCGGGCCGGTGATCTACCGCCAGCGCCGGGCGGGACGGTGGGGCGAGCCCTTCGACCTGCTGAAGCTGCGGACGATGCACGGCGGCGCCGACCCGGTCGGGGTCGGGACCCCCGTCTTGGCGGACGACCCCCGGGTGACCCGGTCCGGCTCGATCTTGCGCCGCCTCTCGCTCGACGAGATCCCGAACCTGCTCAACGTGCTTCGTGGCGAGCTCGCCCTGGTCGGCCCCCGCCCGACGCTGGAGGCACAGGTCGGGCTGTATACGCCGCGGCAACTACGGCGCCTGGAGGTGAAGCCGGGGATCACCGGCTGGGCGCAGGTCAACGGGCGCGCCGGCATTCCCTGGGATCAGCGGATCGAGCTCGACGTCTGGTATGTGGACAACCGCACCGCGCGGCTGGACCTTCGCATCCTCGCCCGCACCGCACGGCTGCTCGTCTCGGGCCGCGGGCTCTACGGGTAGCGTCGGGGGCGATGACCGGCGAGCGACCCGAGGGCGGCGACCAGCCAGCGAGCGCCCGGCCGGCGGCCGGCTGGTATCCGGACCCCGAGAACCCGGACTCCGAGCGCCCCCGCTGGTGGGACGGTGAGCGCTGGACCGATTCGTACGCGCCGGTGGCCCGGCCGTCGCCGGCGGCCTGGGCCGGCGCGGGCGCCCTGCTCGCGATCCCGGGACTGCTGTCCGCGCTGCGCAGCGCTGACCGCGGCGAGACCGCCGCGTACGTTCTCGGCTCGGTCTTCGGCGCGGTGGTCGGGTCCCTGCTCATTGCCCTGCCGATCCGCTTCATCTACGTCAAGCTCGGCGCTCGCCAGCGGCGGATCTGGTCGCCGTGGACGCTCGTCCTCGCCTCGGCGATCGCGCTGCTGGCGCTATGGGGCGGGTTGGGTCAGCGTCGATGCCCGCCGAGGTGAAGCTCCGCGACTTCCGGCCCGGCGATGCGCCGGCGGTCCACCGCTGGTTCAACGACGAGCGCGTTACCGCCGACCTCGTCGGCAGCCGCGACGGCTTCGATCTGGAGGCGGCCTCTGGCTGGGTCCAGCGCGCGATCGACACCGCGGGCGATCGCAAGTGGGCGATCACGATCGACGGCTCCGACGACGCTGTCGGCTTTGTCGCCCTGTTCGGCCTCGGCCGCGACGTCGGCCCGGAGCTGGCGGTGCTGGTGGGGGAGCCCGCGGCGTGGGGCAAGGGCGTGGCACGCGAGGCCGAGCGCCAGGCCTGCATTCACGCCTTCAACGACCTCGGCGCCCATCGGGTGCACGCCGAGATCCCCGCAACCAACGAGGCGGCGCAGAAGGTCGTCACCCACCTGGGCTTCCGCCAGGAGGGCCTGCTCAAGCGCGCGATCCTCCGTGGCGACGCGGCGATCGACAACCAGATCTGGGGCCTGTTGCCGGAGGACTTCAGCGGGTTCCGAGACGTTGAGGGCTGAGCTCCTCGAAGACCGCGGCGACGCGGCCTCGAGCGACGACTTCTTTCGCAGCCGCCCCTTCTATGACGCCGAGGGGGTCACCCATTCGCTCGGCCTCGCCGGGCTTCGCCTGCCGGTGATCGTGCGCGAGGTCCCCGGCGCCCCCGAGCGTATGGACGCGATCTCCCCCTACGGCTATCCGGGCGCGGCGGGCTCGGGCGAAGCCCCGTCCCCCGCCGAGGCCGACTGGTCGGCGACCGGCCTGGTCAGCCTCTTCGTCCGCGACCGTATCGGCGCGCCCCCCTGCCTGGCCGGGGGCACGGAGCGCTCCCGGGTGCAGGTCCACGACCCCGCCCTGAAGCGCAGCCTGCGCCCCCGACTCGCCTCGCAGATCCGTCGCAACCAGCGCCGGGGGTGGGAGGTGCGAGCCCTCGCCGGCCCGGAGGCCACCGCGGCGCAGCGCCAGGCCTTCCTCGGGCTCTACACGGAGACGATGACCCGCACCGGCGCCGCTGCGCGCTACTTCTACAAGGCGCCCTACTTCGAAGCGCTGCTGGCGTATCCGCGGTCGTGGCTGTTGCTGGCGGAGTCCGCCGCCGCGCCCGGTGCCGGGGCGATCGCCGCGCTGTCCGACGGCCTCCTCCACTACTACCTGGGCGGCACCGCCGACGAGGCGCTCGAGGACTCCCCCTTCAAGAACGTCGTCGTCGCGATGATCGATCTGGCCGACGAGCTGGACGCTCCGCTCAACCTCGGCGGCGGGCTGCGCTCGGGCGATGGCCTCGAGGACTTCAAGCGCGGCTTCGCCAACACGGAGCTGCCCTTCGTCACCCACGAGGTGGTCTGCGACCCCGCGGCCTACGAGCGCCTCAGCGACGGACGCGACGCCGGGGGCTTCTTCCCCGCCTACCGCGCGTAGCTGCGCTAGTCGCTCTCCATCCGCCGGGCGGTCTTGGCGCGGATCTGCTTCAGCTGGCCGCGCAGGCGGTCTCCGGGACACGCCGTGTAGTCGACCTTGCCATGCGGGTAGATGTGGTGGATCGTCACCCTCTTTCCCTGGGGGTAGCGGTTCTGGTCGCCCCCGGCAGAGATCACGGTGGTCTTGCCCTTCGCCGGGCGCCCGTGCAGGGAGAGCTTCCAGGCCAGGTATCGGGAGAAGCCGCTGATGGTGGCGCCGGAGGGCGGCGTCGAGGTGTGGTTGGCGATCGAGGCGATCCCGGCCGTGGTCGCGTTGTAGCCCTGGGCCTGGGCGCCGACGACCGCCCGGTCGAGGCCGCCGTCGCGGCCGGCGTAGAGGGTGCCGAAGCGATCGACGAGCGCGTTGTAGCCGATGTCGTTCCAGCCGTTGCCGTTGCGGTGGTAGCGGCAGATCCCGAGCACGATCCCCGGGGCCTCGGCGGGGCTGTAGTCGTTGACGCTGACCGTGTGGTGGACGGCGACCGCCTTGACCTTGCCGTAGGACGGACTCGTCCGCGGGTGGCACCCGCCCTGGTCGCGGTCGGCTCCCCAGTCCTTGCGGGTGACGAAGCTCGGCTTGCCGACGGCGGCCGCGGCCTCCGGCGAGACCAGGGCCGAGGCCGAGACGAAGGCGCCGCTGAGTGCGCGCCGGGCGCTGGTCAGAGCGGAGGAGGCGGCGCTGGTCGTGCCGGAGACGTTGACGTAGTGAAGCCTGCCCTCGGGCCGCCAGCCGCGGGCCCGCACCTGCGCGAAGGAGGCGCCGCCGACGTAGAGCGGGTCGCCGTTGGCGATCTCGCCCCACTTGCTCCAGGCGCCATCGGCGCTGCGGGCACGAATCTCCAAGGGGCGCCGCTCGCCGGCGAGGCCGACCAGATCGAAGCGCTTCGGCGCCTCGACCACGGCCGAGCGCTGCGTCACCGGTCCCTCTCCGGGGCGCCCGCCGACCTTGCCCTCGGGGCCGACGGCCTCGACTCCCTCCAGTCGCTGCGAGAAGTCCACCGCCGTCGGCATGTAGGGGGTCGTGCTCAGCGCCGGGGCGGCCACCCAGAGGAGTCCGGCCGCGACGGCCAGCAGGCTCAGTTGTCGGATCCCGCGCTCCACCCGTGACGAGGGTAGGGGACGTTTCTGAAGATCGAGGGCGGCCCTGACCGCGGCCGAAAGGCTTCGTGCAGCCGGCCTAGCCGGTGGCCAGGGGGACGTCCTCGGGGCCCTGGCCCCGGTAGATGTCGCGGAAGTCCCGCAGCACGTCGAGCGTGGCGGCGCCCTCGTAGCTCTCGCAGCCGACCAGCTGCGTCCAGGCGGTCGCGGCCACCTCGTAGGGCATGTCGTCGTAGGGGAAGAGGACGACCCCGGCGGGGCTCTCGTCGAACACACCCTTGATCGCGAGCTGGTCTTCCTCGGAGAGATCCGACGAGTACTGGATCGTGATTCGCCCGTGCTCGAGCGAGTGGATCGCGAAGGAGGGCTCCACAGTCTCGAGGTAGGCGCCGTCCGCCTGATGCAGGCCGGGGTCGATGTGGTCGCCCGAGGTCGCCGGGTTGGTCTTGTAGTCGGGCGCCTTCGACGGATCCGAGCCGATGTGGGTGTTGCCCTCGTCGGGGAGGTCCAGCTGCAGCTCGCAGTTGGCCTCTGCGGCCGCGGGCTCGAGGTCGCCGGTGGCGATCGTCGCGGGAGCGGTTCCCTCGCGGCAGTCGGGCTCGTAATCGTTGGTGGAGCCGGAGAGGTTCTGGATGTGCGCCTCGTCGCAGCCGGGGTCCCCCCCGGAGCCGCCGGTGCTTGTGGAGCCGAGCCCCAAGAGCACGGCCGCCAGGCCCACGACCACGGCCAGGCCCAACGCCCCGGCGACGATGTAGCCGGCCATCAGGCGCCTGCGGGCGGCGGCGTCGGCCTGCTGCTCTGCCGCCACGCGCTCGGCGCGGCGCTGCTCCTGCTCCTGCTTACGGGATGACACGGGCCGATGAGGGTAGCCGATCAGGGTTTGCGTTCCCTAAGCCGGCGTAGTACTCCGCCAGGAAGCCCGATAGCTCGCCGTCGAGGCGGCCGGGGCGGAGGCGCCACTCGAGGATCGAGTTGGCGTTGACCAGGCGGGCGCCGGGCATCTCCTCGACCAGCATGTCCGCGTCGGAGAACGGGTGCAGGGGATCCGCGCGGTGCCCGATCACCAGCGCCGGCATCGCCAGCTTGCAGCGTTCCTCGCTCGGGGGCGCGGTGCGACCGAAGAGAATTCCCTCGAGCACCGCGCGCGAGGGCGCCGGGTCCTGGCGCAGGGAGTCGAGGCCGAGGTCCAGCAGCGGGGTCGTCCGGGGGATCCGCCGGGCGCCGGCGGCGACCGCGCGGTAGAGGGGCTCGCCGAAGCGCAGCGCCAGCAGCATCGGCGTGAAGACCATGGCGGCGCCGAGCAGGGCGTTGTCGAGCACCGGCATCTCGATCAACAGCGCCCCGGCCCGGTCGGGATGGAGCGAGGCAAGCTCGAGGCTGACGTTCGCCCCCAGCGAGGTGCCGCCGACCACAGGCGCCTCCAGCCCGAGGTGGTCGAAGAGCGCGACCAGCTGCTCGGCGAAGGCGAGCATGTTGTAGAGGCGGGGGTCGGTGGGCCGGTCCGAGCGGCCGTGGCCGAGCAGGTCCACCGCGACCACCCGGTTGCCGCGGGCGGCCAGCTCGGGCCCGAGACGCTCGTACATGCGCCGGTTCAGCAGCAGCCCGTGCGCGATCACGATCACGCGGTCGCCCTCGCCGTACACGTCGTAGGCGATCCGGTGTCCGGCGTATTGAAACGAGTCCTCGCGGGGTGCCATCGGAGCGTCCAGTCTAGGTCCAGGCAGTATCTAGGCAGCGCCGGCGCCGGCCCCGACGCGTTCCCAGGGCCTCGACGCACGCAGGGCGCTGAGCACCGCGCGCACGCCCGAGGCCCGGTTGAGGGCGTAAAAGTGGATCCCCGGCGCGCCTCCCGCCAGCAGCTCGTCGCACTGGCGCGCCGCGTAGGCGACGCCAAGCAGGGCCTCGGCCTCCGCGTCGCCGCCGAGGGCGCGCATCGCCTGCTCGAGCTCGCCCGGGATCGACGCGTCGCACAGCCGGCAGATCCGGGACACCTGGGCGTAGCTGGCGATCGGGATCACTCCCGGGATGATCGGCACGTCGATGCCGCGCTCGCGCGCCGCGGCGACGAAGTCCCAGTAGACGTCGTTGTCGAAGAACAGCTGGGTGATCAGGAAGCTTGCCCCGGCGTCGACCTTGGTCTTCAGGTAGGCGAGGTCGGCGTCGAGGCTGGTCGCCTCGGGATGAACCTCGGGAAAGCAGGCCCCGCCGACGGTGAAGCTGTAGTCGGAGTCGATCAGGGCGGTGAGCTCGGCGGCGCTCGAGAGCCCTCCCTCGAGACGGGAGAACCCGCTCTGCCCGCGCGGCGGGTCGCCCCGCAGGGCGAGGACGTTGACGATCCCCGCCTCGGCGAAGCGATCGAGGATCGCCGCCAGCCCCTCGCGCGTCTCGCCGACGCAGCTGAGGTGGGCCATGGTCTCGATCCCGTGCTCGCGCTTGATCCGGGTCGCGATCTCGACCGTGCCGTCACGGGTGGCCCCGCCGGCCCCGTAGGTGACCGAGATGTAGTCCGGCTCGAGTGGCTTCAGCGCCGCGACCGCCTCGAACAGGGCGTCGACGCCCTCCGGGGTCTTCGGCGGGAAGAACTCGAACGAGAACACGGGCCGTCGCGCGGCGAGCAACTCGTCGATTCGCATGGTCGGGTGATGGTAGAGAGCCGCGCGCAAGGACTTCTCGCTAGCCCGCGAGGCGGGTCGCGACCGCCTCGTCGGGGGCGATCCCCAGGCGCACCTCGTCGCCCTCGCAGACCAGGACGGCGGTGCGCTCGGGCTCGCGAAAGGCGATCGCCTCCCCCGATCCCAGGACAAAGCGCTCGGCCTCGGCCAGCTCGTAGGTCGCGCGGTACCAGGCCGCGACCGCCCCGCAGAGCAGGTCCGTCTCCGGAGCCTCGAGCAGCGAGATGCCCAGCGCAGCGGTCTCGCCTCTGGGCGCGTCGGCGAACAGCACGAGCGCGACCCCGACGGCCCCGACGGCGAGGATCAGTGGCAGGTCGGGCCGTCGCACGGCGCCGCCAAGATCGCACACACCCAGAAACCGGGGGCCCTAGGACCGAGTCGACCGGGCGAGGACGATGACGTTGTCGCGGTAATGGCCCGACGCCGCGTCGAATGGCCCGCCGCAGGTGATCAGCGCGATCGTCGAGCGCCGTGTGCGCCCGTAGACGGCCTCGGCCGGGAACGCGTCCTTGCTCGTCTCGAGCGAGCGGATCACGCGGTAGCGGTGGGACCGCCCGCGCGAGTCGGAGACGTTGACCACGGCTCCGGCTTCGACCGCGGGAAGGTCGGCGAAGATCGCCGGGCCGGCGACGCTGTCGCGGTGGCCGATGACGATGGTCCGCCCCGGCTCTCCGGGCCTGGGGCCGCCGCGGAACCACCCGGCGCGGTCGACCGGCGGCACCTCGATCCCTCCGGCGCTGGCGCCGACCGGGCGAACCAGTGCGTCGATGCCGACGGACGGAACGGTCACACGTACCGGCTCGGCCGCGCGGCCTTCCCGCCGCGGCGTCCGGGCGAGCCAGGGAGGCCTTGGCCCCTGGGCGTGCTCGACCGCCACCTCGGCGGTGGGGAGATCCTCCCCCGAGCTTTCACCGGGGCCGGCGAGTGCGAGGACGGCGGCCCCCGCGGCGAGCGCCGCCAGCACCTGGGCGCGACGGAGCATCGCACCGCCGATCAGCCCGGCGCCGAGCACGGCCAGGAGGGCGAGCCCCCAGGGCCTGCCGCCCGAGTCGACCAGACCGCCGAACCCTGCCTGGGGGCCGGAGGAGGGGGCGGTGATGTCGTCGTCGACCACGACCAGGCGTGCGTCCTCGCCCCGGCTACCGACGATCACCGCGCTCGTGCTGGTGCCGGCGGCCATCGAGAGCGTCTTCGCCGGGAGGATCGGCTGGCCGCTGTCGGGGTCAGTGACCTCGACCTCGTAGCTGCCGGGATCGAGGGTCCGGTAGGGGGTGGCGTCCCGATAGGAGGCCGTGCGGGCGATCACCTTTCCGTCGACCAAGAAGTCGGGCTCGCCCAGCTCCGGGGCGGCGTGGATCATCCGCAGCCGCGCGACGCCGCTGGTCGCCGCCTCGTCGGCGAAGGTGACGAGCTCGGCCCCGTCGCCCTTGGCCATCGCGATCACCGTGTACGCCGCGCCGGGCTCGAGTGTCTGTGAGCCCTCGGCGTCCACCCCGCCGGCGGCGGTCAGGAGGAGGTCGGTCTCGCCGGCCGGGACGGCGACCAGGTCGGTAACCTCGGCGAACCCGGCCGGTCCGACCTCCTTGCCGCCGGCACTCAAGGTTGCTTCGCCGACTCCCGGAACCGCCTGCAGGAACCGGACTTCCGCGGATTCCCTTGCGAACGCTGCAGGCGCCGTCAGTAGCATGCCCAGCGTTACGCCTGCAAATACCAGTTTTTTGATCCCCAATCCGCGCATCGGTCGATCCGTATGTAGATATTTCGGCGCCCGCGCCGATAAAAGAGAGTGATGCAACGCTCTCCACAACGCTGACTTCCACTTGATGCCGATCAGCAACCAAACCTCTGACCCGGTCGCGCGCGCGCTGGGCGAGCTCGAGCCGGGCACCCGCGCTCTCCTCGACCTCTCGTTGCGCCGCGCGCTGCCCGACGAAGAGCTGGCGAAGCTGGTCGCTGCGGACCCCGGCGAGATCGCGCTGCGACGGGAGCGCGCGCTCGACGGGATCGCCGCCGAGGCCGGGATCGATGGCCCCGAAGCTCGCGACCAGGTAAGCGCCCGGTTGCTCGCCGCCCCCTCCGAGGTGTGGCTGGCATCCGCTGGGCCGGGCCGTCCGGAGGCGCCGAAGCCGGTGGCCGCGGCTCCGAGGCCTTCGATCAAGGACGCGCGACAGACGGTCGTCACCTCGCCGGGGGCCAGCCTCGGCCCACCGCCGGGCCATGTCCCCCCGGCGCCGATAGGAGGTCCGCGCACGCAGCCAGGTGCGGCCCAGCCGCCCACGCGCAACCGCAACCGGGTGATGGGGCTGCTGGCGCTGCTCCTGGCGGCGGCGCTGGTCGCGGTCCTGCTGTTGCAGCTGGCCGGCAGCTCCGACGAGGCCGCTCCGGGGCCCGGGCCCACCCCGGACGCCCCAGCGGAGCCGATGCCGACCGGCGGCCCGGCCGCGGCAGAGGACGAACAGCTCGCCGGCCAGCCGCTCGAGGGGCTTCCGGGGGCAGGGGGTCCGGGCAGCGTCGCGGTCCGCCTAGAGGGGGGCGAAACGATCGTCGCCACGCTCGACGGGCTCCCGGAGCCCGGCCGTGACGTCTACGAGCTCTGGCTCTACAACTCGATCCTCGACAGCGAGGGATTGGGCACGACCGGATCGCCGTCCGGGTCGATCGAGGCGAGGCTGCCGGCGAACGCGAATGACTACCGATTCCTCGATCTGACGATGCAGCCGCGAAATCAGACCTCCGTGCACAACGGTCGCAGCCTCTTCCGAACGCAGCTGAGTCGGGTCGAGCAGGCCTGAGCGGCCAGCCAGCGGTGCCGAATGGGCGCTTGGCGGCGATTTTTTTGCGGATATTGCGGAAATACGCCTTGCGCGCCCGCTGAGACCTGGCTAGGATGCGCCTTGCAACTGGGAGAGAGAGGAACCGCAAAGCCAAGCGGGTGCCCATCTCGAAGGTGACGAGGAAGCTTATTTCGCGCGAAGGCTACGCGCGAGGCAGGCGAAAACGTCACCCTCGGTTGCGTTTTTTTTGTTGTGCGCCGGGGGGCGGCCCGCCGGGTTTCGTTGTCCGACGCCGCGTCTACCTTGCGGATGCGGCTATGCCGCCGGCTCGTGGAGTCCTGCCACTCCCGAGTCGCGCGACCGGGGCGCACCCCAGGGAGCAGGGCGCCGAGAGCTCCGTCCCCGGAGCAAGCTCACGGCTAGCCCGCCCTCTCCCGCCTGGACCACATTCGGCATCAACCATCTAGGTTGCGGCCGTGGCCGAGCGGGTTCTCAGCGAGCGCGAGCTGAACCGCGCCCTGCTGGCCAGGCAGCTGCTGCTCGAGCGCGGCAAGGGCTCGATCCCGCAGACGCTCGATCGCATCGGCGGCCTCCAGGCCCAGTACGCGCCGGCGATGTACGTCGGGCTGTGGTCCCGGATCGAGGGCCTGCGGCGGGATGCGCTGACGCGCGCGCTGGAGCGCGCAACCGTGGTCCAGGGGACCCTGCTGCGGTCGACCATCCATCTCGTCTCCAAGGCGGACTACTGGCCCTGGGCGATCGCGGTGCGCGACGCCCGGCGCGACTCCTGGTCGCGGACCCCGTGGCGCAAGCAGGTCTCGACCCGCCAGCTTGCCGCGGTCGCGGCCACCGTCCGCAGGTGCTTCGCCGGGCGCGAGTTCAGCCGGGCCGAGCTCGACGAGGTCCTCGACGGGCGCCCGCCGCGGGTCAGCGTCTGGCGCAACGGGATGATGCTGTGGCTCGACCTGGCGCGGGTTCCTCCGCCGGTACCTCGGCGGCTTCGGCCCCGCGAGCACGGCGGAGATCGCGAGCTGGGCAGGGTTCAAGCGCAGCGTGATCGAGGGGGCGCTGGGGCGGCTGAAGCTGCGGCGCTTCGCGGCCGAGGACGGGACCGAGCTCGTCGACCTTCCACGCGCCCCGCTGCCCGACCCCGAGACCCCGGCACCGGTACGGATGCTGCCGGTCTGGGACGCGTCGCTGCTGGTCCACGCCCGCCGGACCCAGATCCTGCCTGAGGAGCACCGGCCGAAGATCTTCAGCGCCAAGTCGCCGCAGTCCGCGGCGACCTTCCTCGTCGACGGCCAGGCCGCCGGCACCTGGCGCTGGGACACCGACCGGGTGCGGACGGAGCCGTTCGGCCGGCTCGACAAGCGCACCCGCTCCGAGGTCTCCGCCGAGGCCGAGCGCCTGACCGAGTTCCACTCATAGACTCCCGGCGGCATGGCCGACTTCCTCGTCAAGCGCGACGACCTGCGCGAGTGCCGCATCGCCGAGGCCCCCGCGCCCGAGCCCGAGCCCGGCCAGGCGCTGCTCGGGGTGCGGACGTTCGGGCTGAGCGCCAACAACGTCACCTACGCCGTCATGGGTGAGGCGATGTCCTACTGGGACTTCTTCCCGGCCTCCGACGGCTGGGGTCGGGTGCCGATGTGGGGCTTCGCCGAGGTCGAGCGCAGCGAGGCAGAAGCGGTGGAACAGGGCGCACGGGTCTATGGCTACCTGCCGCCGTCCTCCCACCTGGTGGTGACGCCGTCCGATGCCGACGGGCGCGGCTTCGTCGACGCCTCGCCGCATCGCGCCGCGCTGCCGTCCGCCTACCACCGCTATCTGGTCACCGACACCGATCCCTTCTACCGCGCCGATACCGAGGAGCTGCAGATGCTCCTCCGCCCGCTGTTCTTCACCTCGTTTCTGATCGACGACCAGCTCGCCGACGAGGGGCTGACGAGCGACGGGCCGGTGGTGATCGCGAGCGCCTCCTCGAAGACGGCGATCGCCGCCGCGTTCATGCTCGCGCAGCGCGACGGGGTCGAGCTGGTGGGCCTGACCTCGGCGCGAAGCGCCGAGTTCGTCGAGGGCCTCGGGATCTACGACCGCACCGTCACCTACGACGCGATCGACTCGCTCGACCGCGGTCCGGCGACCTACGTCGACATGTCGGGCGACGACGGTGTCCGCCGGGCGGTCCACGCGCACTACGGCGACGCGCTCGCGCACAGCATGGCGGTCGGCCTCAGCCACTGGGAGGGGCTGGCGGGCACGGGCGAGGAGCTGCCGGGGCCGTCGCCGAGGATGTTCTTCGCCCCGAATCGGGTCGACGAACGCGCGCGCGATTGGGGGGGCGAGGGCCTCTCGTCCCGGGTCGCCGAAGCCTGGCACCCGTTCTGTGAGTGGACCGGCGACTGGCTCGAGACTCGGCGGGGCGAGGGCTTCGACGCCGTGCGCAGCGCCTACCTCGATGTGCTCGAGGGCCGGGTCGATCCGCGGACCGCGCACGTGCTCACGCTGTGACGTTCGACCGCCACGTCGGCCGGGTGGGAAGGGGTCACCTACGAACTCAGCCACTACGGCTGAGTTCGTTGATCGGCCTGGTTCAAGGACCCGGCCGGGAATGTGCTCTCGGTGCTTGAGGACGACTGAACGCAGCCAGGGCCGACCCCCGTGGCGGGGGCCGGCCCTGTGCTGAGCGTTCCGAGCGCTAGGAGTTGATCACGGGGCTGAGGTCGCCGCCGCAGTCGTCGGTCTTCTTCACCCGGGCGTAGAACTTGCCGTTCTTGTAGCCGGTGTTGCCGGTCGACCACATGTACTTGGGGCCGTTCGGCGACGCCGTGTCCGAGGCGATCTTCTCGTCGGCACTCGGGTTCGGCGTGGCGCCCTGGAGCTTGTAGAGGATGACCTTGCGCTGGTTGGCGCAGTTGGCCTTGTCGTCGCTCTTGACGTAGCCGTAGAAGTCGCCGTTCTGGCCCTTGATCGTGACCTGGGTCGGGGTCAGCTCGTCGGCTGCGGCACCTGTGGCGAACGCTCCGCTGATCGCGATTGCTGCGGCCGCCGTGAACATCTTGATTCTCATTGGTCTCACCTTCCGGTAGTTGATTGGACGATGAGTGCAGGATCGAGCCGATCGGACGCCGCTACCAGGGGCCCCAGGGGCCGTCGGACGGTCCTCGGGGGGTGGTCGTGATCACCCCTTGGGATGGTCCGTGGCTAGGGTCCCACCGGCGATGACGACAGGATTGATCGAGGCGATCAACTCGCAGGCTGAGGGGCTTGAGGGGGTGGCCGAGCGTGATCTCGAGACCTGGGCGGAGCAGCTCGCCGGCTGCCGCCTCCGCGGACCGGTGACGGTGTGATCGTGATCAGCCACACGGGCAGGACAGCCTTCGCCGGCGCGGCGCGGCAGCGGGCCCTCGACTCCGGTGCGGCCGTGGCCTCGATCACCGGCATCGGCAGCGGCTGGGCGGAGGCGTTCGAGACGGTGCCTCAGGAACGCTCGGAGACCTGCTGCCGGCGTGACCGCGGGCGGGACGATGCCCGACGGGGCCGATAGGGTCCCGCGCGCCGCTCCGAGCGTCTTGCTCCGGGCGTTTTCCCAGACGAGGAGGTAGCAGTGAGAAGGGATTGGCTCGCACCGCTGACGGGGGTTGCCTTCGTTGCGTTGGTGATCATCGGTTTGTCGATAGCCGGCGAGCCGCCGGACGCCAAGTCCTCGCCCGAGGAGATCGTCAACTACTACGTAGCCAACACGGACTCCGTAAGGATCAGTGCTTTGCTCGGGGCCGTTGCGGGGTTGCTCTTCATCTTCTTCGCGAATCACCTGCGCCGGGTGCTCAACGCGGCCGGGGACGCGCCGCTGTCGGCGACCGTGCTCGTCGGCGCCTCGGTGATGGCAGTCGGAGTCGCGATCGACTCCACGATCCTGCTGGCGATCGCCGAGACGGCTGATGACATCGAGGCCACCTCGGTGCAGACTCTCCAGGCCCTCTGGGACAACGACTTCCTGCCGATCGCCCTGGGACTGTTGGTGTTCCTGATCTCCGCGGGGATCTCGATTCTCCGAACCGGGGCCCTGCCGAGGTGGCTGGGCTGGGTGGCGCTGGCGCTGGCGGTGCTCGGGTTCACGCCGATCGGGTTCGCCGCCTTCGTGGGAAGCGCGATCTGGATCCTGGTGGTCAGCGTGATGCTGGCCCTGCGGGCTCGGCGAGCCCCCGCCTCGACGCCGGCGGCGAGCGCGTAGGACGCGCGCGCGGGCGCCTCGGTCAGGGCTCGGGCTAGCTGCTCTCCTGCCCGAAGCGCTCGGCCTCCTCGGAGCCGCCGGTGGCATCGCCGGCGCTGTAGGAGTGGGCCCCGGCCCCGGCCAGGGCGCCGCCGTCGACGATCAGGTACTCGTCGCGTATCGCCCGCCCGCCGAAGTGGCATTCGAGGATCTCGCGCGTCCCGGCCGCATACCGGGCCTGGGCCGAGAGGCTGGTGCCGGAGATGTGCGGGGTCATGCCGTGATGGGGCATCGTCCGCCACGGGTGGTCCTCCGGTGCGGGCTGAGGGAACCAGACATCGCCCGCATAGCCGGCGAGCTGCCCGCTCTCGAGCGCCCGCACGATCGCGTCGCGGTCACAGATCTTGCCGCGGGCGGTGTTCACCAGGTAGGCGCCGCGCTTCATCCGGCCGAGCATCTCGTCGTCGAAGAGGTGCTCGGTCTCGGGGTGAAGCGGAGCGTTGATCGTGACCACGTCGCAGACCTCGACCATCGACGCAGCGTCGGGGTGGTAGGTGACGCCCAGCTCCTCCTCCACCTCGGGCGGGAGACGATGCCGGTCGGTGTAGTGCAGGCCGACTTCGAAGGGCTTCAGCCGGCGCAGCACGGCCGAGCCGATCCGCCCGGCGGCGACGGTCCCCACCTGCATCCCTTCGACGTCGTAGGAGCGCGTGACGCAGTCGGCGATGTTCCACCCACCGGCGATCACCTGCTGGTAGGAGGGGATGTAGTTGCGGACCAGTCCGAGGATCATCATCACGACGTGCTCGGAGACGGAGATCGAGTTGCAGTAGGTGACCTCCGCCACCGTGATGCCGGCGTCCATCGCCGCCTTCAGGTCGACGTGGTCGGAGCCGATGCCGGCGGTGAGCGCCAGCTTAAGGTTCGGCGCCTTCGCGATGCGCTCAGCGGTCAGGTAGGCGGGCCAGAACGGCTGTGAGATGACGACCTCTGCCTGGGGCAGGACCCGCTCAAACTCCGAGTCCGGGCCGTCCTTG
>JBKJZF010000053.1:0-8307 GCA_046715315.1 Solirubrobacterales bacterium
GATGATGTCTGTCGAGGGTCGCTGGGTTGCCAGGACCAGGTGGATCCCGGTCGCGCGCGACAACTGTGCGATTCGGATGATCCAGTACTCGACCTCGGCCGGAGCGACCATAATCAGGGCGGGCAGCTAGTCGATCACGCAGAGGATGTGCGGCAGCGGCGCCTCGCCGGCGCGCTTGCGAGCCTTGTTCAGCTCGACCAGGTTGCGGGCCCGGGCTGCACCCATGACCTCGTAGCGGCCCTCCATCTCGCCGATCAGGTTGGCGAGCACGTTGGCCGCGAGGCGCGGATTGGTGACCACCGGGGTGAGCAGATGGGGTAGCCGCTCGTAGTGGTTGAGCTCGACCCGCTTCGGGTCGACCAGCACCATCCGGACCTCGTTCGGCGAGGCGTGCAGCAGGATCGAGCACAGCATCGTGTTGATGCACCCGGACTTGCCCGAGCCGGTGGTGCCGGCGACGAGCGCGTGCGGCATCAGCGCCAGGTCGGTCCAGGCAGAGTGCCCGGAGACGTCCTTGCCGAGCCACACCGCCAGCGGCGAGGCCCCCTTTGGGCGACCCTCGTAGATGTCGCCGAGGCGGACCAGGCGGCGGCGCGAGTTCGGCACCTCGACCCCGACCGCCTTCTTGCCGGGGATCGGGGCGAGGATGCGGATGTCGGTCGACGCCAGGGCGTAGGCGAGGTCGTCCTTGAGCTGGGAGATCTTTGAGACCTTGGTCCCCGGGGCGAGCTGGAGCTCGTAGCGGCTGACGTGCGGCCCGCTGACCACGCCGAGCAGGCGGGCCTCGATGCCGAAGTGGCGAAGCGACTCCAGCAGCGCCTTCGAGACCTCCGCGCGATCGCGGGTGTCGGGCCCCTGGTCGGGCTTGCCCTTCTCGAGCATCTTCGGCACGGGCAGGACGTAGTCCAGCTCCTCGGAGGCGGTGATCCCCTCCTTCTGACGCTTGGACCCCATCGGCGTCGTTCCCAGGTCGGCGGGCGCAACCTGCGCTTCGCCCCCCGGGCCGTTCGGGCTTGCATCGCGCTCGGAGTCGTCATAGGCGAACGGCTGCGGGGTCTCCGCCTCGCTCGGCCCGTCGTCGGGGTCCTCCCACTCCGACTCGGCCGGCTCGTCGTCGTCGGGCTGGAGGCGCCGGGTGACCATCGGTTCGGCCGGATCGGAGCGGCTGATCGCGATCTCCCCACCGGGCGCGTCCCAGCTCGGCTCGCGGCCTCGGTCACGCGAGCTGCGGACGGCGCCCGCCATCCCGCGGGTGCCGTCGTGGGCGCGTCGCGCGGCTCGGCCGGCGGAGCTCAGGATCCCGGCCACGGTGACCCCGCTGAGCAGCAGGATCCCGCTGAGGAACATGGCCACGGCGACGATGTGCGCGCCGAGGCGCTGGAAGAGGGTGGTGATCGCCCAGTAGAGCGCCTCGCCGACGGCGCCCCCGTGCTGGGTGAAGAAGCGCGGCTCGAAGTAGTCGTGGCGGTTGGGGCTGTCGGGGCCGAGGCCGGCGGTCTCGGCTGCGAAGCCCAGCAGCAGCGCGCACGCAACCAGGATCGCCCCGGCGTTGAGCGCGGCCGGCGAGGCGATGAACGGGCGCATCATCAGCGACACGCCCCATGCCACCAGGGCGAACGGGACCACGTAGGCGACCTGGCCGACGGCGTGGGTGAGCCCGCTCTCGGCCCAGCCCCCGACCGGGCCTCCATCCCAGCCCCCGTAGAGGACGAGGCCGAGGTAGAGGCCGAGCGCCAGCAGGGCGAGCCCGATCACGTCCAGATGTCGCTGCTCGAGGCGGGCGAATGCGTCGCGCGTGTCGGCGCGCAGGTCGCGCGCCGCCTGGCGACGATCGCGGGCAGCCGCGCGACCGCGCGACGAGCGCTTGACGGGCTTTCTCCTGCGTCTGGAAGCTCTGCTCATGGCTGGCGTTGCCACCGCGGCGTTGCCGCGAGGCCTGCCTGGGACTTCGACGTCGACCGGCTCACCCCTGCGCGCCACCCGGGGGTGGGTAAATTCGCGCTAAACCTTTGCCTTAGCGGGCGTTTGTGCCTCTACCCTTGGTGCCGATGCTGACCGCACCCGAGAGCACAGGCCGCGTATTGGTGGTCGAGGACGATGCCTCGATCGCCGACGTGCTCCGCCGCACCCTCCGCCAGGAGGGCCACGAGGTCCGCTCGGCAGGCGACGGCGTCGAGGCGCTGCGCGTCGCCGAGGAGTTCGTCCCCGACCTGGTCGTGCTCGACCTCGGCCTGCCGAAGCTCGACGGGGTCGAGGTCTGCCGGCGCCTGCGCGCCTCCAGCGACGTTCCGATTCTGATCCTCACCGCTCGCACCGAGACCGACGATCGCGTCGAGGGGCTCGACACCGGCGCCGACGACTACCTGGTCAAGCCCTTCGAGCGCAAGGAGCTGCTGGCGCGGCTGCGAGCCCTGCTCCGCCGCCGCCCGCCCCGCGGCAGCGCCTCGCTCACGATCGGGGACCTGCGGCTCAATCCCGACACCCGCGAGGTGCACCGTGGAGAGCGCTCGTTCGAGCTCACCAACCGCGAGTTCGAGCTGCTCGAGTACCTGATGCGCAACGAGCGCCTGGTGGTCTCGCGCGAGCGCCTGCTCGAAGAGGTCTGGGGCTACGACCCGCTGGCGATGACGAACACGATCGACGTCTTCATCTCCAACCTTCGCCGCAAGCTGGAGGAGGGCGGCGAGCCCCGCATCCTCCACACCAAGCGGGGTGCCGGCTACGTGGTGCGCGCTCCACGGCCCGATGATGAAGCTGCCTGACCGGGCCCCTCGGTCCCTGCGGCTGATCCTCACTCCCAGGCGCTGGCCGGTCCGCTGGCGCCTCGCCGGCGTCTCGGCCGGCCTCACCTTCGTAATCCTCGTCTGCTTCGCGCTGATCGTCGGCCGGCTCGCCACGGATCGCCTCAAGAGCGACTTCCAAGACGAGCTGCGTGGAGCCGCCAGCCAGCTCGCGCTCGAGGTCGGGCTGCAGCCCGCGGCCGAGTTCGGGCAGGTGCAGCTGCTGGGTCCCAGCCTGGCGCAGGTGGCGATGGCCAACGACGCGGAGGTCCAGATCGTCTTCTCGACCGGGCAGGCGATCAAGCGCACGCCGAACTCGCCCGATCTCGGGCCTCCCTCCCCGGGGGTCGAGCACCACGACAACTACGACGTGGCTACCCTGCCGATCGTCAACGACGCGGGCGTTCCGCCCGCGTTCATCCAGTACGCCCGCGACCGCGACGACCTCGACTCCACCGTCGGGCGGCTCTGGCTCCTGCTCGTCGGAGGGGTCGCCGGCGGCACGATGCTGGCCGCGCTCGCCGGCCTCGCGGTCGCCGGGCGCGCGATGCGCCCGATCGCGGCGCTGACGACCACCGCGCGGGAGATCGCGGCGACTCGTGACCCCTCCCAGCGGATCCCCGAGCCCGAGCGCGACGACGAGATCGGCGAGCTGGCCCGCACGCTCGAGCAGATGCTCCGCCAGCTCGACGCCTCACGCTCGGAGACCGAGCAGATGATCCAGGCCCAGCGCGAGTTCATCGCCGACGCCTCGCACGAGCTGCGCACCCCGTTGACCAGCATCCTCGCCAACCTCGAGCTCCTGCACGAGCATCTCTCCCAGGCCGAGCGCGACGGCGAGCAGGGCGAGATCGTCGCCTCGGCGCTGAGCTCGTCCCGGCGGATGCGCCGCCTGGTCGCCGACCTCCTGCTGCTCGCCCGAGCCGACGCCGGGCGCACCGGCACGCGTCGTGAGTGCGACCTGGGCGAGATCGCCGAGGCGGCGCTCGCCGAGGTGCGACCGGTCGCCGACGACCACCTGCTCGAGCTTCACTCCGACGACGACGTCGCCGTGGACGGCAACCCGGACGAGCTCCACCGCCTCGCCGTGAACCTCCTCGACAACGGGCTGCGCCACACGCCGCCGGGCTCGACGATCGAGCTCACCGTCGCACCGCGCAACGGCGACGTCGTGCTCGAGGTCACCGACGACGGCCCTGGCGTCCCCGCCGATCAGATCGATCATGTGTTCTCGCGCTTCGCCCGCCTCGGCGGCCCCGCGGATCTCGTCGCGGACTCCGGAACCGGCCTCGGGCTGGCGATCGTCCAGGCCGTGGCCCGCTCTCACGGCGGCGACGTCGAGATCGGCAGCTCAGCCTCCGGCGGGGCGCGCTTCACGGTCACCCTGCCGTCCGCCGAGGCCTGATCGCGCGTGTTCGCGAACTCTTAGGCGACGTTTAGGACCACTCCGTAGGTTGCCGGTTGGGACGAGACACCACGCCCGTCGGCGACCCCCCCAGGCACCGATGGGCGACAGGCCTGATCAAGGCCACAGGGGCCCGCCGGATTTCCCCCTCCCTTGGACTCCGGCGGGCCCCGAATCTTTTCCGGGGTCCGCGTGCAGCCGCCCGTCGGCGGCGGCGTCTAGGCGCAGGGGTTGACTAGCAGCAGGCCCCGGGCCGATGTCTCGGCCGCGATCTCTGCGCAGTGGGCGCCCTGACCGTCGCCGGGCGTGCCGGCCGGGTAGAGGTCCTCGTCGGCCTCCAGCAGCGCCGTCGACGCCTGGTTGAAGCTCGGCCCCGGCGGCAGCAGCTCGTGTGAGGCCAACACCACCCGGTCCATGATCGAGCGGCTCGAGCCGTCGGGGCCGAGCGCGCCGCGGAGGTCGGAGAGCGCGCTTGCCCAGACCTCGCCGATGCAGTGGATCTCGGTCCCGTCGCACTCGCCTTCCTGCTCGAGGAGGGTGTTGTCGTTGTTGGTCCGTCGCAGGCAGATGCCGGGCGGGGGCGTGGAGGTGTCGTCGTACGAGGTCGCGTCCCACTCCATCACGCAGTTGCTCCACTCGTTGTCGAAGCCAACGGTCTCGGTCGAGTAGGCCTGCGAGAGATAGTCGCCGAAGCCCTCGCCCTGGGCGCCGGCGTCGTCGAACCCGCCCCCGCCGGCGAAGGCCTGGTGGTTCTGGGCGTCCTGGACGGCGTGCCCGTATTCGTGCACGATCACGTCCGCGTCCTCGGCGTCGTCGACGCCGCCGGTCCCGGTTTCGATCCTGTCCCTGCTCGGGGAGTAGAAAGAGTTGTCGTCCTTGAAGGAATTGACGATCACGTTCTGCGACTCGGCGTTGACCGACTCGTCGAGGCCGAGCGTCTGGATGTACCGCTGGGTCTCGTCGATGTGGAAGTAGGCCATCAACGCCTCGAAGCGGTTGTTGGCGCGGGTCACGTGCGACCAGTCCAGCGCGTTGCTGCAGACCTTCTTCTCCTTCGGCGACTTCTTCACCCGGGCCCAGTCCCCCTTGAGGCAGGTCTGGCCGTCCGTGATGTTCTCCAGCGTCACCGGCTCGCGCAGGTTCGTGAGCTTGGTCGAGTTCTCGTCCTTGTGGTCCTTGAGCCCGCCGTAGCCGCCGTTGGCGACGACCGGGTTGGGAACGAAGAGCTGGGCCTGAGCCGTGGCCTCACGGATCTGGTTGATCGTCGAGATCACCTCGCCCGAGGTTGCGTCGACGCGGATCAGGTAGTCGGCGGGGCGGCGGGTGAACACGCTCACCTCCCAGGCGAGCGTGCCGCCGTCGCCTCCGACGATCACCTGACGGGCGCTGGGCCGGCCCTCGACGCGCTCGCCGGCGACGCCGGCCGACGCCGCGGCGATGGCGGAGCCGCGAGAGACGGAGGCCGATCCCGGGGCGTCGAGGCCGCTGCGGGAGTTGTCGAAGAGGAGCTCGGGCGACCCGGTGACCGTGTCGATCACGACCGAGCCCGCCCCCACCACGGGGACCCCCCCGACCTCCTGTTGGAAGCGGTTGACCACGGTGCCCCCGGGCAGCGTCTTGGTCGCCGTGGTGCGGAGCTGCTTGGCCGGCGCGTCGGCGCCCTTCAGCGCGGCGTCCACCGCGGGAGCCCGCGCTGGGGCGCTCGGGGCCAGGGCCAGTCCGGCCCCGACGGCCGCGATCGCCGCCACGATTCCCACTTGACGCACTTACGTTCCCTTCAGTCCCTGCTGGGAGAATTCCCTCCCTGTGAGGTGAATGTACCAACGGTCCGGGCGCTGCTGGACGGTTATCCGTCAGACCTCGACCACGACCGGCAGCACCATCGGCCGGCGGCGCAGGCGCTTGTAGACGAACTCCGCGATGTCGTCGTGAAGGTCCTCCTGCAGGAGCGTCGGCTCGCGCACCCCGTCCTCCGCCGCGGCGGCGAGCGAGTCCTCGACCACCTGGCGCAGCTTCTCGATCAGCTCCTCGGCCTCCTCCTGCGCGAGGAACGGCACCCCGCGGAAGATGATCTCCGGGGCAGAGACCTGCTCGCCGTCGTCGGCGGAGATCGTGGCGACGACGATGAAGATGCCATCGGCCGAGAGCGTCCGGCGGTCGCGCAGGGCGACGTCGTCGGGGTCGCCGATGTCGACGCCGTCGACGAAGATCACGCCGGCGTGGACGTCCTTGCCGAACCGCGCGCCCTTGTCGTCGATCTCGAGCGCGAGGCCGTTGCGCCCGCTGAAGATGTCGGCGGGATCCACCCCGACCGCCTCGGCCAGCTCGGCGTGGAGCCGCAGGCGCTTGTAGTCGCCGTGGAAGGGGAAGACGTAGCGCGGCTTGGTCAGGTTGAGCATCAGCTTGATCTCCTCCTGCCAACCGTGGCCCGAGGCGTGGATCGGCTCGTCGGCGGCGGTCACCACCTGCGCCCCGATCTGGAAGATCCGGTCGATCGTCTCGTTCACCGAGCGCTCGTTGCCGGGGACCGGCGTCGCCGAGAAGATCACCGTGTCGCCGGAGTGCAGCTCGACGTCGCGGTGGTCGTTGAAGGCCATCCGCCGAAGGGCCGACAGCGGCTCGCCCTGGCTGCCGGTGGAGATCGCGACGATCTTGTGGTCGGGGAAGTCGCTGATCTCCTTCGGCGGGATCAGCAGCCCATCGGGAGCCGAGGCGATCCCGAGGTTGGAGGCGATGTTGAAGTTCTTGCGCATCGAGCGCCCGACCAGCGCCACCCGGCGGTCGAGCTTGACCGCGGCGTCAATCACCTGCTGGACGCGGTGGACGTTGGAGGCGAACGAGGTGACGATGATCCGGCCCTCGCAGCGGGAGAACACGTCGAGCAGCGCCGGCCCGACGGCCGACTCGGAGGGCGCGACCCCGGGGCGATCGGCGTTGGTCGAGTCTCCGCACAGGCAGAGCACGCCATCGCGGCCCAGCTCGGCCAGGCGCGAAACGTCGGCCGGGTCGCCGTCGACCGGGGTCTGGTCGAACTTGTAGTCGCCGGTGAACAGCACGGTGCCCGAGTCCGAGCGCACGGCGACGGCGCAGGCGTCGGGGATCGAGTGCGACATGTGCACCATCTCGAGCTCGAACGGGCCCGCCTTCACCTTCTCCCCGGGGTCGAGCACCTCCAGCGGCGCCTCCCGGAGCTTGCGCTCCTCGAGCTTGGAGCGCACCAGGCCGATCGTCAGCGGCCCGCCGTAGATCGCGCCGGGCATCCCGACCTCGCGCAGGAAGTACGGCAGCGCCCCGACGTGGTCCTCGTGGCCGTGGGTGAGGACGATGGCTTCGATCTCGTCGGCGCGGCCTCGCAGCGATGAGAAGTCGGGGAGCACCAGGTCGATGCCGAGCATCTCCGCGGTGGGGAACATCAGCCCGACGTCGATGATCACGATCCGCCCGTCGCGCTCGATCACGGTCATGTTCTTGCCGATCTCCCCGAGGCCACCCAGGGGGAGGATGCGCAGCTTGCCGCTCACGCGACGCGACCCGGGGCCATCAGCCGGTCCCGCCCGCGACGAGCAGCCCGCGGCGCTCGAGCGCCGCACGCACTACCGAGCGCTCCTGGGCTGAGGCCGGGACCATCGGCAGCCGCAGCCCACCCTCGATCACGCCCAGCATCTCCAGCCCGGCCTTGACGGGGATCGGGTTCGCGGTCACCGTCAGCGCCTCGTAGATCGGCATCAGCTCGGCCTCGAGCTCGTGCGCCCGCCCGCCCTCGCCGGCCTCGTGCGCCTCGTAGATCGCACGCATCTCGGCGCCGACCAGGTGGGAGGCGACGAGGATGCCGCCGGTCCCCCCCAGCTCCAGGGCGCGGAGGAAGGTCTCGTCGTTGCCGGCGAGGAGGTCCATCCCCTCGATCGGCCCGAGCTCGTCGTTGTTGGCCTGCTTGACGGCGACGATGTTGGCAACGTCGCGCGCGAGCTCGGCCATGAGGTCGACGGAGAGGTTGACGACGCACCGCGAGGGGATGTTGTAGAGGACCACGGGGGTGTCCCCGGCCGCTCCTGCGACGGCCTCGAAGTGCGCCCGCAGCCCCGCCAGGTTGGGCTTGTTGTAGTAGGGCGTGACGACGAGGAC
>JBKJZF010000054.1:0-2799 GCA_046715315.1 Solirubrobacterales bacterium
GGGCCTCTCGCTGGCCGACCGCGCCTGCCTCGCCCTCGCCCGCGACCTCGGGATCCCCGCGCTTACCGCCGACCGCGCCTGGCGCGAGGTCGACGTCGGCGTCGACGTGCAGCTTGTCCGCTGAGACCTCTCGGGTAGAGGCGCCTTCGCTGCGGCGGGTCTCGGAACGGCTGACGCTCTTGCTCCCGCAGCCCTGAGTGGCGGCGGTGCGGGCTAGATCTTCTTGACCTGGTCGTATCCGACTTCCACTGGAGTCTCGCGGCCGAAGATCGAGACCAGCACCTTCAGCTTCGCCGCGTCCTCGTTGATCTCGGCGATCTCGCCGGAGAAGTCCGACAGCGGCCCGGAGATGACCTTGACCGTCTCGCCCATGTCGAACTGCGCCCGGGCGCGCGGGCGGTCCTTGACCGTGTCCTTGTGGAGCAGCCGGTCGACCTCGGGCTGGGAGAGCTGGGTCGGCTTGTTCTGGGAACCGACGAAGCCGGTGACCCCCGGGGTGTTCTTGACCAGCACCCAGGTCTCGTCGCTCATGTCCATCTGCACCAGCAGATAGCCGGGCATCGTCGTCTTCTCCTTCTCCTCGCGCTTGCCGTCCTTGAGCTCGGTCACGGTCTCGGTCGGGACGACGACCTGGCGCACTTGCTGGCGCGCGCCCATCGTCTCGATCCGGTGCTCGAGGTTGGCCTTGACCTTCTTCTCGTGGCCGGAGTAGGTGTTGATGACATACCAGCGGAACATGCGGAAATAAGCCTCTAGTCGTTGATCGTTGGTCGTTGGTCGGGGGCGGAGCTCAGAGGACGATCTTGATCAGCTGACTGAAGATCCCGTCGAGCACTCCAAGGTAGGCCGCCGCCACGGCGATGAAGATCAGGGTCACCGCCGAGGCCTGGATCAGCGTCTCGCGATCGGGCCACTGCACACGCTTTAGCTCGGCGACGCAGGAGGCGAGGAACGCCCTCACGCGCCCGCGCTGGCGCTCGACCGGCTCCTCCTTGGGGCGGCGGCGCTGCTCGGACTCCTTGCGGCGCTGGCGCTGCTCGCGGTCGGCGGCCTTCTGCGCCCTGCGGCTGATCTTGTCCTGCGGCTCCGCCGGGTCGGTGTCCTCCGGCTCGGCCGGCAGGGGCTGGCCGACGTCTGCGCGCGACGGGGCAGGCGCCTCGGGCACCCTGGCCTCCCCCTGCTCGCGCAGGGCATCGATATCGGCGCCGCGCTCGGCCAGTTCGGCCTCTAAGACGTCGGGCGACTCGGGGACCTGGGTGTCGTGCTGGGCGCGGGCGTCGGCGTCGCGGGCCTGCGCCGGGTCGGCGGCCTGCTGCGCCTCGCGCTTGCGACGCTCGGCCTTTCGCTGCGCTCGGGACTTGGCCATCGCCTCGCTACCCGCTACCGAGTTTCCTTGTGGGGCGTGTGGCGCCCGCACCAGCGGCAGTACTTGCGCAGCTCGACGCGGTCGGGCGTGTTCCGCCGCGACTTGTTCGACTGGTAGTTGCGCCGCTTGCACTCCTCGCACGCGAGGGTGACAGCGATTCGGACGTCTCCGCGAGCCACTCTTCCTCTTCGGTTCCGGGGCGCCGCGAAACCGGCGCCCAACGTAAAAAAGACCCCGGCGCGAACGCCTGAGGTCGGGCAAGAATAGCGCCCTCCAGGCGAGCGCGGGGCCAGACAGACGAAGGGCGACCCCGGCCGCGCCGGGATCGCCCTCCAGGAACTCTGCGACTCAGCGTCGCTTAAGGGACGACGACGCGCTCAGACCTGTCCTCCCCGCAGACCTTGCCGTTGCTGAGCGTCCGCTTCGGCGTCTTGGCGTAGTAGTCGCCGCTTTCGGCGTAGTCACCGAGGATCACCGAGTACAAGCCGTCAGCGTCGGATGTGTCGCTGCCGACCAGGACGTTTGGGCCCTGGGCCTGGCGGCGCAACTTGACCTTGCGGTTCTTCTGGCAACGGTCGTTCTTCGACTTGACCTGCCCGAAGAAGGAGTCGCTGTAGGTGCCGGGCTCATAGGCGAGCTCCACACTGGTCTTGATGCTCTTGGAGGCAAACGCCGAAGCAAGACCAAAAGTCAGGCACAGCGCCGCGATCATCAAAGCGACGGACATTCTCTTCATTGAAGCTAACTCCCTTTCGAGGGGACGGGGTTCAGTAGTTGAGTACGCAGCCTGGACGGAATTGCTGACAACCATCGCCACTAACCGCACTGACATCCCTTGTCGAGATGCCAGACGAGGCTCTTGTCGCCCCCCACCTGGGCACGCAGATCGGGCTTTCCGTTCAGCTTTACGCTTTCGTTGAAGACATCGCCCTGAGCGACATCGATCGTGGTCACTTCCTTCCAATCGCCCTTGGCCTTGCGCTCGACCGTGAGCTGGCCCGTCTCCGGCGCCTTGCCCCAGACCCGGACCGAGTTCCCCTTCGAACCGTGGGCGACGAAGGGGAAGCGCCAGGCGGTGAAGGCCGGCTTCTTCTTGCCGTTGAACTTGAAGATCCCGGTGACGGTCTCGCCGAAGGGGTCGTTGTTGTCGAAAGCCGCGTCGCGGATCTGGAGGTTGATCACGACCTCCGCGCCCTGCTTCCAGAGCACGTAGAGCGCCTCCTCCAGCCACCGCGCATGCTTTTGGAGTGGGATGCCCTCGAACTTGTCCGGCGGATCGCTCTCCCACCACAGCTCGGTGGCCCAGACGGGGTGCTCACCGCCCTCGACGTTGTTGACCTGCTCGGCCTTTCGCAGCACCCGCACGACGTTCTTCAGGTCGGGCGTCGAGGCGTCGTCGGGATGAAGCGCGCTGCGATGCGGCCCGCCCGAGG
>JBKJZF010000055.1:0-4838 GCA_046715315.1 Solirubrobacterales bacterium
GGCCGGCCCGGGCCCGGGCGCAGGCCCCGGCGACGGGGCGGGACCGGCCGCGAACAAGGATCGCGAGGGCCACGGGCCGCAGAAGCACGAGCGAGGGGAAACCAAGGGCGAGGGTGATCCCCCCTCCGAGAAGGGCGCCGAGGCGGAGGCCGAGCGCGAGGCCGCGCTGGCCTCGGCCGCGGAGCCCGGGGCGACCGACTCTGTCGATGACGACGGCGGCCCAGGGCCGGCGGCCTACGTCGGCGGCGGGCTCGGGCTGCTCGCGCTCGCCCTCGGCGGCGACTTTCTCCTCTACCGAAGACAGCTCTCCTAGCCCGCGCCCCCAGTACGTTTCCCCGATGGAAGTGGACGAGGCGATCCGTACCCGGCGCACGCACAAGGCTTACCGGCCCGAGCCCGTGGGCCGGGAGGTTCTCGACGAGCTCTTCGAGCTTGCCCGCTGGGCGCCGAACCACCACCTGACCAACCCCTGGCGCTTCCGCGTCGTCGGCCCCCACGCGCTCGAGCGCCTGAAGGTGGCCGCCGGGCCGGAGGCGGCGGCGAAGCTCGACCGCGCGCCGACCCTGGTGGTCTGCTCGGCCAAGCTCGGCGGCGATCCCCGCCAGGTCGAGGAGGACCTGCACGCGACCGCGGTGGCGGCCTTCATCGTCTTGCTGGCGGCCCACGATCGCGGCCTCGCCGGCTACTGGCAAACCCCCGAGGTCCTGCGCGAGGCGGAGGGCCGGGCCGCGGTCGGCCTCGGCGCCGACGAGCGCTTCGTCGGGCTGCTTCACCTCGGCAACCCGGTGCAGCAGCGCCCCGCCCCCGAACGCGCTCCCGCCGCCGCGGTGGTGGACTACCTCTCCTAGATATGGAGGCCGGTATCTAGATGCTCGCGCGCCGCAAGGCCCTGGACGCGATCGTCGCCGAGCGCTTCGACGTCGTCGTCATCGGCGGCGGGGTGACCGGCGCCGGAGTCGCCCTCGACGCCGCGTCGCGCGGTTACACAGTGGCGATCGTCGAGCGCGCCGACTGGACGAGTGGAACCTCCTCGCGCTCCTCGAAGATGGTCCACGGAGGACTTCGCAACCTGCAGAACTTCGACCTTGGCCTGGTCCGCGAGGCGCTGCTCGAGCGCCAGCTGATGGTTCAGCTGGCGCCGCACCTCGTCTACCCGACGCCCTTCTTGGTGCCGACCCTGGGCGAAGAGCGCCGCTCTCGCCGGCTCGGGATCGGGCTCAACATGTACGACGTCATGGCCAGCACCCGGGTCGGCCAGGCGCGCCGCGACCGCGAGGCTCGCGAGCGCACCGATGACTACTGGGCGCCCGACCGCCACCGCACGGTCCCCGGGCCCGAGGCGATCGAGCTGATCCCGGCGCTGGAGCCGCTGGATCCGACCAGCGCCTACCTCTTCTATGACTGCCAGACCGACGATGTCCGCCTGGTGCTGACGATCCTCGGCGAGGCCGAACGCTTCGGGGCGCTGTGCCTCAATCGCGCCGATGTCACCGGCCTGCGCGAGGAGGAGGGGATGGCCCGGGGGGTTATCTGCACCGACCTCGAGTCCGGCGAGCCCTTCGAGGTTTCCGCCCACAACGTGATCAACGCGACCGGGGTCTGGGCCGACCGCATCCGCCCGCAGGAGATCCACGACGAGGCCGAGGTGCCCCGGATCGCTCCCAGCCGCGGCACCCACCTGACGCTCTCGCCGGAAAAGCTCAACCTGGCCGAGGCGGCGTGCATCGTCCCCGCGGGCTCCGACCGCACGATCTTCGCGCTCCCCTGGTACGGGCGGCCGCTGATCGGCACGACCGACAACGACTTCGACGGCGACATCTCGCACCCGCAACCGGCCCCCGATGACATCGAGTACCTGCTGGGAGCGATCAACGACTTCTTCGGTACCGAGCTCGGCCCGGCCGACATCACCGGCGCCTACGCCGGGGTTCGCCCGCTGATCTCCACCGGCGACTCGCGCAAGTCGGTGGACATCTCGCGCAAGGCCGAGCTGTATGAGACGTCCTCGGGGCTGCTGACGATCACCGGCGGCAAGCTGACGACCTGGCGACGGATGGCCAAGCAGGTCGTCGACCGCATGGTCGAGCGCGATGGCCGGGTCGCCCCCTGCCGCACCGCCGACCTGCCGCTGGGGATGTCGGCGGCCGACGGAGACCTCGATCCGCCCGACGGCCTCGGAGAGGCCGACCTGCCGCAGGGCTACCGCGAGCTGCTCGCGTTTCGCTACGGGCATTTCGGTCGGCGCGTCCTGCAGATCGCGGGCCAACGGCCGGAGCTGGCGCGGCCGATCGTCGAGGGCCAGCCAGACATGCTGGCCGAGGTCGTCGTCGCGGCGCGCCTGGAGCAGGCGCGGTCGGTGGCCGACGTCCTCCTTCGCCGGACCCGGCTGGGCCTGTTGGCGGCGCCGCAGCTGCGGACCGCCGACTCGGTGCGTCCGGTGGCAGCCGCGCTCGGGTCCGAGCTGGGGTGGAGCGACGATCGCGTCGCCGAGGCCGCGGAGGCCTGGGTCTCCGACGCGGCGACGGAGGGCATCGATCCGGCCGCGGCCCTAACCTAGCCGGCGGGAGATCGGACTACGGACGGAGGACTGGTTGAGGCTTTTCATCGACACCGGAAGCGTCGCCGAGGTGGAGGAGATCGCTGCCTGGGGCGTGCTCGCCGGGGCGACCACCAACCCATCGCTGCTGGCGAAGGAGGACGGGGACCCGGGCGAGATCATCAAGCGGATCTGCGACCTGGTCAACGGCCCGGTATCGGCCGAGGTCGTCGCCTCAGATCCCGCGGGGATGGTCGCCGAGGGCAGGGCGCTGCGCGAGTTGCACGAGCACGTCACCGTCAAAGTGCCGTTCTGCAAGCAGGGCCTGGCGGCGACGCACGAGCTCACCGCCGACGGCATCCCAGTGAACATGACGCTCGTCTTCTCCGCCAACCAGGCGCTGCTGGCGGCCGGCGCCGGAGCCACCTACGTCTCCTGCTTCATGGGCCGGCGCGACGACATCTCGATCGACTCCGGCCAGGTGCTCGCCGAGATCGTCGAGTGCTTTCGCGCCGGCGGGGTCACCTCGCAGATCATCTCGGCGTCGATCCGCCACCCCGAGCACGTGATCACCTCGGCCCAGCTCGGCTGCGAGATCGCCACGGTGCCGGCCAAGGTGCTGGGACAGATGCTCGATCACCCGCTGACCACCGCGGGGGCGGCCAAGTTCAAGGCCGACTGGGAGACGCGCCCGGAATTCGCCGAATGGCTCGGCGGCCTGGTCGAGGCCCGGGCTTCGGCGCGCACCTAGTGCCGGGGACTATCCTGCGCGGCCGTGGCTGACACCCGGCTAGCCGACCGCCATCTGGCCGACCTGCACGCGCTCGCCGCGGAGGCGGGCGTCGAGGGCTATCGCAAGCTCGGCAAGGACGATCTCGTTCGCGCGATCGAGGACGCCGGCGACGGCTCGCCGAGCGAGGAGGCCAAGCCCCAGCGGGAGGAGCGCGAGGACCGCGAGGAGCGCCCTGAGCGCGGGCGCGGGCGCCGGCGTGGCAGGGGTGGCCGCGGCCGGGGACGCCGCGAGCGCGAGCGCCTGCCCTCCAGCGACGATGACGAGGGCGAGATCGTCGTCGAGGGCGCCGTGGTCGACGACGAGGCTCCAGAGGCGGTCGAGGTCGACGCCGCCGGCCCCCGCGACGCCGACGAGCCCACCGAGGAGGTCTCGGGGACCCTGGACATACTTCCGCAGCGCTACGGCTTCCTGCGCATGCGCGGCCTCGAGTCGGACACCGCCGACGTCTACATCTCCGCCTCGCAGATCCGCCGCTGCGAGCTGCGCCCGGGCGACGAGGTCGCGGGCCCCGCGCGCGAGCCTCGCCGCGGCGAGCGTCACCGCGCGCTCGTCCACGTCGACTCGGTCAACGGCGAGGAGCCGCAGGCCGCCGAGCGCCCCGACTTCGACGAGCTGCCGCCGATCCCGCCCGAGCGTCGCATCTCGCTCGACATCGACCCGGCCGACGTCCTTGCCCGCTCGATCGATCTGCTGGCGCCGCTGGCGCTGGGTCAGCGCATGCTCGTGCGGGCGGCCCCGCGCTCGGGCCGAACGACGTTGCTGCGCTCGATCGCGGCCGGGTTCGAGGCCGCCAAGGGAATCGAGCTGATCGTGCTTCTGATCGACGAGCGCCCGGAGGAGGCGACCGCCTGGCGCGAGGCCTCGCCCGACGCCCGCTTCGCGATCGCCACCGCCGAGATGCCGCCGGCCGATCAGGTGCGGCTGGCCGAGATGGCGCTCCAGCGGGCCCGCCGGGCGGCCGAGACCGGGGGCGACGTAGCCCTGGTCGTCGACTCGCTCTCCCGCCTCGCCTACGCCGACGGCGGGGTGGACGCAGCCAAGCTCCTCTTCGGCTCCGGCCGCAACCTCGCCGGCGGAGGCTCGCTGACCGTCGTCGCGACGACGCTTGCCGACGCCGACGACGAGGGCGAGGCCGAGCGCGCCGTGACGACCACCGAGAGCGCCCTGGTGACGCTCGACCCCGAGCTGGCGGTCGACGGGGTGCACCCGGCGATCGTCGCCGGGGAGTGCCGCGTCTCCAACGAGGACGAGTTGCGCGAGCCCGACGAGCTGGCCGCCGTCCGCAAGCTGCGCGCGGCGCTCAAGGGCCTCGAGCCGGCCGAGGCCGCCGCCTACCTGCGCGAGCGGATCGAGGGCACGCCCTCGAACGCCGAGCTGCTGGCCGCGCTCTAGGAGCGGTAGGCGAGGCGAGCCCAGGAGGGCTCGCGCGAAAGCTCGATCGGCTCGGTGTCGCCGCCCTCGGGCTGGACGTAGCCGAAGGTGCTCGTGTCCTCGTCGAAGAAGATGTCC
>JBKJZF010000056.1:0-5044 GCA_046715315.1 Solirubrobacterales bacterium
AGCCAGATCGGGACCCGCGGGCCGGTGTACATCGGCGCGATCGGGCTCTTCCTGTTCCTGCTGATCGTCGGCCTCGACCTCGATGACAAGACGCCCGAGCCGAACAAGCTCGGCGTCTGGCCGATCATCCTGATCGTCGGCGGGCTGCTGGCGATCGGTCTCGGCGGGCTCAAGGAGGCGAGCCTCGGAGACAGGCCGCGCAAGTTCGTCAACGGGCTCGGCAAGTAGCTCCGCCCCGCAGCGAACCGAAGGACGTAGACGACCTCGTTCGCCGCTTCCTGGCCGCCCTCAGCGTGGGCGACCGGGAGGCGGTGGGCGCGCTCGTCCATCCCGAGGTCGAGATCCGGACCGAGCGCACGGTGCACCACGGCCGCAAGGCGGCGATGGACTGGTCGGGCAAGACCTTCGACAACCTGATCCGCCGCTACGTGCCGGTCGAGATCGAGCACCGCGACAAGGGGGTGCTGGTCCAGGCGCAGCTCCAGTACGTCTGGCGGGACTCCGACGAGGTCGGCGACAGCTCGACCGTGGCGATCGAGCTCGGCGTCCGCGACGGCCTGGTCTCCTCCTGGTACCTGCTGGAGGACCCGGGGCAGGGGAGCGGCCCGGGTGAGGACTAGACTTTGTTGCGGGTTCGAGCCTGTGCGCGAACCGTCCCACACAAAACCCAACACAAAGCGCTTGGGGGTCGATCTCCGGGGGCGCCCACCGTGGTTTCTCCGGGTAGACACCCACCTGTTTAAAACGGGTTTCCAAGCAGGGGCGGAAACGGCAGGCTGGTGCCCATTAAATCTGAAGGGCACGATCGGGCGGCGGCCTCCTAGTCTTCAGTCATGACCGCCGAGGCGATCGAGCACTACCTGGCCGACCGCACGCGCCACGCCGCCCCCGCCGCGGGCGCCTTCACCGGCTCCGCCGGCGGAGCTCCCTGCGGGGACCTGATCCGAATCTCGGTCGAGGTGCGCGACGGGCTGATCGCCGCCGCCAGTCAGGACGCCGAGGGTTGCGCGGCGAGCCGGGCCGCCGCCGCGGCGGTCGCCGAGCTGGTTGAGGGGGGCACGCTGCTGGAGGCCGCCGCGGTCGGCCCCGATCAGATCAGCGACGAGCTCGGAGGCCTCGGCTCCACCCACCGCCACTCCGCCGAGCTCTCGGCCGACGCCCTGCACCGAGCGCTCTCCGCGCTCGCGGGATCCGGGCAGCCCCTGGCGCCGATGCCTGTGGGCGCAGAGCGTGTCCTTATCGCCCTCAGCGGCGGCGTCGATTCCGCGGTTGCGGCGCTGATTGAGCGCGAGCGCGGCGCAGAGGTCGTCGCGGTGACCCTGAAGCTCTGGGCCGACCGTGCCACCGACGGCGAGAAGAGCTGCTGCTCGCCCGAGGCGGTCCTGCGGGCCCGCCGCGTCGCCCACTCGCTCGGGATCCCCCACCTGACCCTCGACCTCGAGCCCGAGTTCCGGGCCGGGGTGGTGCAGCCCTTCATCGACGGCCACGTTGCCGGGACGACGCCGAACCCCTGCGTGCTGTGCAACGGCGAGGTCCGGATCGACGCGATGATCGCGCTCGCGGACCGGCTCGGAGCGAGCGCCCTGGTGACCGGCCACTACGCCCGAATCGCCGACGACGGCGACGGGCCGCTGCTCAGCCGCCCCGCCGACGACGCCAAGGACCAGACCTACATGCTCTCCGCGCTCGGGCGGGAGACCCTGGCGCGGCTTCGCTTTCCCTTGGGCGAGCTGCGAAAGCCCGAGGTCCGCCGGCTCGCCGCCGAGGCGGGCCTGGCGGCGGCCTCGAAGGCCGAGAGCCAGGACCTCTGTTTCCTCGCGGGCGAGGGAAAGCGGGCGTTCCTCGCCCGTCACGCCGGCCTCGGCGATCGTCCCGGGCCGATCGTCGACCGCGCCGGCTCGAAGCTGGGAGAGCACCCCGGCCACCACCACTTCACGGTCGGCCAGCGTCGCGGGATCGGGCTCGGCGCGCCCGAGCCGCTCTACGTGCTCGCCACCGACGCCGAGTCGAACCAGGTCGTCGTCGGCCGCCGCGACGAGCTCGCCACCCCACGGGTGCGCGTCCGCGCCGCCACCCTGCACCGGCCCGGCGGCCGGGTCGACGGGGTCAAGCTGCGCTACCGCTCACGCGCCCTCGCCTGTCGCGTCACCGACGCCCCGGCGGGCGATCACGAGGAGCTCGAGCTGGAGCTCGGGGAGCCCGCCTACGGCGTCGCCCCGGGCCAGAGCGCCTGTCTGATGGACGGCGAGCTGGTCGTCGGGCAGGGCACGATCTCCGGCTGAGCCAGCCGCCGCCCGCGCTGCCTAGACTCACCGCGACGATGAACTCCACCGAGATCCGCGAGGCCTTCCTCGCCTACTTCGAGCAGCAGGGCCACCTGCGCCGGCCCTCGGCCTCGCTGGTGCCGCCCGCCGAGGACACCTCGGTGCTGCTGACAACGGCGGGCATGCAGCCACTCAAGCCCTACTTCCGTGGGGAGGAGGAACCGCCCTCGCGCCGCCTGGCGAGCTGCCAGCGCTGCTTTCGCACCGTCGACATCGACGTCGTCGGCTCGACCGAGCGCCACCTCACCTTCTTCGAGATGCTCGGCAACTTCAGCTTCGGCGACTACTTCAAGGAGGGGGCGATCGCCCTCGCCTGGGAGCTCTCGCTGCAGGGCCTCGGGTTGAACCCAGACGAGATCTGGGTCACCGTGTTCGCCGGCGACCCCGAGCTCGGCCTCGGTGCCGCCACCGAGGCGGTCGAGCTGTGGAAGTCACATGGCGTGCCGCACGAGCGGATCGTGAGGCTGCCCCTCTCGGAGAACTACTGGCAGGCGGGCCCCACGGGCCCGTGTGGGCCCTGCTCGGAGCTGTACCTGGACCGCGGCCTCGACCACGGCGGGCCGGACGACCTGCCCGGCGACGACACGGACCGCTTCCTCGAGTACTGGAACCTCGTCTTCATGGCCTACGAGCTCCACGAGGACGGCTCGCTCACCGACCTGCCACAGCGGGGGATCGACACCGGCCTCGGGCTCGAGCGCCAGGCCGCGATCCAGCAGGGGGTCGCCTCGGTCTTCGAGACCGACCTGCTGCGACCCCTGGTCGAGCTCGCCGAGGAGCTCTCGGGGCGCTCGTATGACTCCAGCCCCGAGGCGACCCGGGCGATGCGGATCCTCGCCGACCACTCGCGCGGGATGGTCAACCTGATCGCCGACGGCGTCGTTCCCTCCAACGAGGACCGCGGCTACGTGCTGCGAAGGATCATGCGCCGGGCTATCCAGCAGGGCCGCGTGCTCGGCCTCGAGGCTCCCTACCTCGAGCGCTTCGCCGAGCGCGCGATCGACCTGCTGGGCGAGGCCTATCCCCACCTGGAGGAACACCGTGAGACCGTGATCCGCTGGGTCGGCGACGAGGAGCAGAGCTTTGGCCGCACCCTCGACCGCGGCTCGGAGCTGCTCGCCCAGCTCGTCGCCGACGCGAAGGAGTCGGGGACCTCGTGGGTGGATGCCGCCGACGCCTTCCGCCTGCACGACACCTACGGATTTCCCTACGACCTGACCAGGGAGCTGGTGGCGGCCGAGGGGCTCGAGGTCGACGACGCCGGCTTCGAGGAGCTGATGGCGGCGCAGCGCGAGCGGGCGCGGTCGGGCGCGGAGGCGCCCACCTCCGCCGGCCACGAGGCCGTGCTGGCATTCGCCCGGGAGGCGCCGCCGACGAGCTTCGTCGGCTACGAGAGCCTGCGGGCGCAGACCAGCGTGCTCGCCGCTCGCCCGCTGGAGGGCGACAACGCCGTCCTGCTGAAGCTCGAGCAGAGTCCCTTCTACGCCGAGGGCGGCGGCCAGGTCGCCGACTCGGGGACGGTCAGCTGGGACGGGGGAGAGGCGACGGTCGACGACGTGTACCGGGTCGGCGACGACCAGGCCCTACGCGTCAGCGGCAACGGGATCGAACCGGGCGCCGCGGTCGAGGCCAGGGTCGACCATGAGGCGCGCCACGCGACGATGCGAAACCACACCGCGACCCACCTGCTGCACGCCGCGCTGCGCGAGCGGCTCGGCACCCACGCCCGTCAGGCGGGCTCGGCGGTGCGCCCCGACAAGCTGCGCTTCGACTTCACCCACGGCGCGGCGGTTACGCCGGAGGAGCTGCGCGACGTCGAGAACCGCGTCAACGAGTGGATCAAGGCCAGCCGGCCGGTCCGGGCGCTGCAGATGGACCGCGCCGAGGCGGAGGCGATCGGAGCGATGGCGCTGTTCGGCGAGAAGTACGGCGACTGGGTCCGGGTGGTCGAGGTCGACGAGGTCTCCAGGGAGCTGTGCGCCGGCACCCATGTCGCCAACACCGCCGAGGTCGGGATCTTCGCGATCGTCGGCGAGGGCTCGAGCGCCGCCAACGTCCGCCGGATCGAGGCGATCACCGGCCCGGTGGCGATCGACTGGTTTCGCCAGCGCCGCGACGCTCTCGAGGAGACGGGGCGGCTGCTGGGCTCCCCTCGCGACCCGCTGGCGGGCGCCAAGCGCGCCTGCGAGCGGCTGGCCGAGCTCGAGCGAGGCGCGGCCAGGGTGGGCATGCAAGAGGCCGGCGAGGCGGCGGAGTCGCTGGTCGCCGCGGCGGAGGAGGCCGGCGGCGTCCAGCTCGTGGTCGCCCGCAGCGATGGGACTCCCGGCAAGGCGCTGCTGGACCTCGCCGACCGGGTCAAGGCGAAGCTCACCGAGGGCGCGGTCGTCCTCGGCGGGGCCGACGGCGAGAAGGTCGTGCTCGTCGCGAGCTTCACGCCCGCGGTGGTCGAGCGCGGGGTCAAGGCCGGCGAGGTCATCCGCCAGGCCGCGGCCCTGGTCGGCGGTGGCGGCGGCGGCCGCGACGACGTCGCCCAGGCGGGCGGCAGGGACCCGGCCAAGCTCGACGAAGCCCTGGCGGCGGCCCGCGAGGCGATCCGCCGCGGCCTGACCTCGTAGCCTTCCCCGCCGTGAGGGTGCTCGCCGTCGACCATGGGACCGCGCGCGCGGGCTGCGCCATCTGCGACCCGACCGAGACGATCGTGCGGCCGCTCGATGTGGTCG
>JBKJZF010000057.1:0-8790 GCA_046715315.1 Solirubrobacterales bacterium
AAGCGGAAGTACCGCCAGATCGACTTCAAGCGGACCAAGGACGGCGTGCCCGCCAAGGTCGCGACGATCGAGTACGACCCCAATCGGACCACCTACATAGCGCTGCTGCACTACGCCGACGGCGCCAAGGCCTACATCCTCGCCCCGGCCGGCGTGGGCGTCGGCGACACGGTCGAGTCCGGCCCGGGCGCCGACATCAAACCCGGCAACGCGCTTCCCCTGGCCAGCATCCCGACCGGCACCGTCGTCCACAACGTCGAGATGAAGATCGGTCAGGGCGGGCGCATGGGCCGCGCCGCCGGCACCGCGATCCAGGTCGTCGCCAAGGAGGGTGAGATGGTCACGCTCCGCCTGCCCTCCTCCGAGATGCGGCTCGTCCGCGCCGAGTGCAGGGCCACCATCGGCACGCTCTCCAACTCCGAGCACCAGAACGTCAAGCTCGGCAAGGCTGGGCGTAGCCGCCATAAGGGCCGCCGGCCGCAAAGCCGCGGCGTGGCGATGAACCCGGTGGACCATCCGCACGGCGGCGGCGAGGCCCACCACACCCCCGGTGGCCATCCCGTGACGCCTTGGGGCAAGCCGACCCTCGGCTACCGCACCCGGAAGAAGAACAAGCAGTCGAACGTGTTGATCGTGCGCGGCCGCCGTCGCGGCAAGAAGAAGCGCTAGGAGAGGTAGATGGGACGCTCGACCAAGAAGGGACCGTTCATAGAGGAGCGCCTGCTGGCGCGAATCGAGGCGATGAACTCTTCCGGCAGCAAGCAGATGATCAAGACCTGGTCACGCCGTTCGACGATCTTCCCCGAGATGGTCGGCCACACGATCGCCGTCCACGACGGGCGCAAGCACGTCCCCGTGTTCGTCTCCGAGTCGATGGTCGGCCACAAGCTCGGCGAGTTCGCACCGACCCGCACCTTCCGCGCCCACTCCGGCACCAAGGCGGACCGGTAGAGACAGCCATGGCCGAGGCCACGACCGACACCCAGACAGCAAGCGTGCGCGCCAAGGCGCGCTACGTCCGCGTGGCGCCGCGCAAGGCCCGCCTGGTCGCCGACCAGATCAGGGGCCTGTCGGTGCCCGACGCGCAGACGCTGCTGCAGTTCTCCTCGCGGGGCGCCGCTCGCGACCTCGCGAAGCTGATCGACTCCGCCGCCGCCAACGCCGAGAACAACCACGAGCTGGTCGCCGAGGACATGCGGATCGCCGAGATCCGGGTGGACGAGGGGCCGACGCTGAAGCGCTGGCGGGCCCGTGCCCGCGGACGCGCCACGCGGATCGAGAAGAAGACCTGCCACGTGAGTGTCGTGCTCACACCCGACGAATAGCCGAGGAGCACCGCTAATGGGACAGAAGATCCACCCCGAAGGTTTCCGCGTCGGCTACATCCACGATTGGAAGGCGACCTGGTTCAACAAGCGGGAGTTTGCGGACTACCTGCTCGAGGACCTGGCGATCCGCGACCACATCGAGGGCAAGCTCGCCCACGCCGGGCTCTCCGACATCAAGATCACCAAGCAGCGCGGTGAGATCGAGATCGATATCCACACCGCCCGCCCGGGAATCGTGATCGGCAAGTCGGGGTCCGAGGTCGACGCGCTGCGCCGGGACCTGCACAAGATCACCGGCAAGCCGGTGAAGGTGAACATCCGCGAGATCAAGCGGCCCGAGCTCGACGCCAAGCTCGTCGCCCAGTCGATCGCCGAGCAGCTGCAGAACCGCGTCGCCTTCCGGCGAGCGATGAAGCGCGCCCTGACCTCCGCCATGCGCTCCGGCGCCAAGGGCGTGAAGGTGCAGGTCTCCGGCCGCCTGGGTGGCGCCGAGATGGCGCGCACCGAGGGCTACTCGGACGGGCGGGTGCCGCTGCACACGCTCCGTGCGGACATCGACTACGGCTTCACCGAGGCGAAGACGACCACGGGCCGGATCGGCGTCAAGTGCTGGATCAACAACGGCGAGGTGATGCCGGAGGGCTTCCACAGCGCCAAGGACGAAAACGAGGACGCCGCCCCCCGTCCCGGCCGCAAGCGCCGTGGCGGCGAGCGAGGCGGCCGTCCCGGCCAGCGCGGCGGCGGCACCGGCCGGCGCGACTCAGCGCCCCGCCCGAAGCCCGCCGCGGCCCCTCCCAAGGCCGACGGAAAGCCGGCGGAGGCTAAGCCTGCAGAGACCCCCGCGCCCGCCGAGCCGGCCGCTGAGGCAAAGCCAGACGCTGGCGGTGATAGCTGATGCTGATGCCGAAGCGCGTCAAGTACCGCAAGGTCATGCGTGGCCGCCGGCGCGGCAACGCCAAGGGCGGCACCAACGTCTCCTTCGGCGAGTACGGGCTGAAGGCGCTCGAGCGCGGCTGGATCACCAACCGCCAGATCGAGGCTGCCCGCGTCGCGATGACCCGCAAGATCAAGCGCGGCGGCAAGGTCTGGATCAACATCTTTCCCGACAAGCCGTACACGAAGAAGCCGCTCGAGACCCGCATGGGCTCCGGCAAGGGGAACCCCGAGGGCTGGGTGGCCGTGGTCAAGCCCGGCCGGGTGATGTTCGAGCTGGCGGGCGTCGACGACGAGCTCGCCCGCGAGGCGATGACGCTCGCCGGGCACAAGCTTCCGATCAAGACCAAGGTGGTCAGCCGCGAGGAGGCCGGCGGATGAAGGCCGCGGACGCGCATGCGCTCTCGGACCAGGATCTGGTCGAGCAGCTCAAGGATGCGAGGGAGAGCACCTTCAGCCTCCGTTTCCGCCATGCGACAGGCGAGCTGGAGAACACCGCCGGCCTGACCGATTCCCGGCGTGAGGTGGCCCGCCTGATGACGATCGCGCGCGAGCGCGGCATCGATGTGAGCAAGGAGCTTCGCCCGTGATGGCCGACGAAGAAAAGCAGGACCAAACCGAAGAGACCCAGGACGAGGCCGTCACCGAGACGCCCGCAGAGGCCCCTGCCGAAGAGCCCGCCGCCGAAGAGCCCGCCGCCGAGGAACCAGCCGCCGAGGAAGCCCCTGCCGAAGAAGCGTCCAACGACGCGCCCGACGGCGCTAGCGACGAAGTCGCGGAGCACGCGGATGAACCTGCCGCCCCGGACGCGTCGCAACCCGCCGACACCGGACGCGAAGCGGAGGATGTCGGCGGAGAGTCTGCTGAAGCTCCCGAGCCCGTCGAGGTCCTCTCTCCCAAGCAGAAGCGCAAGCTCAACCGTTCGACCGCGACCGGCCCGGCTGGGCCGGAGCGCAGCCTGGAGGAGCGTCTCAGCGAGCGCGCCGATGGCAGGCGTCGCAACGCCGCCAACCGCAGCCGCTACCGCAAGCGCCAGCGCGACCGCGGCGGCGAGTCCGGCACCGGAACGCCGCCGAGCGATCGCGGCCCGGGCCCGAAGAAGGTCCGCCAGGGCAAGGTCGTCTCGACCAAGGCCGACAAGACGATCACCGTCCGCATCGAGGTCGCCCGCCGTCACCCCACCTACGAGAAGGTCGTCCGCCGCAGCGCCACGCTGCACGCGCACGACGCAACCAACCAGGCGCAGGAGGGCGACACCGTGCGCGTCGTCGAGACGCGCCCGCTCTCGCGCACCAAGCGCTGGCGCCTGGTCGAGATCGTCGAGCGGGCGCGGTAGGCGAGCATGGTCCAGCAGGAGACAAGGCTCAAGGTGGCGGACAATTCGGGGGCTCGAGAGATCCTCTGCATCCGCGTCAAGGGCGGCTCGCACCGCCGCTACGCCGGAGTCGGGGACGTGATCACGGCCACGGTCAAGCAGGCGACGCCGCGCGGCGCCGTGCGCAAGGGCGAGGTCGTCGAGGCCGTCGTCGTCCGCACCCGCAAGCAGCTCGGCCGCCCCGACGGCACCTACATCTCCTTCGACGAGAACGCCGCCGTGCTGATCGACCCGCAGGGCCTTCCCCGCGGCACCCGTATCTTCGGGCCGGTCGCCCGCGAGTTGCGCGAGCGCAACTTCATGCGGATCATCTCCCTCGCCCCGGAGGTGCTCTGACCATGTCGCGATCGATGCGCATCCGCAAGGACGACCACGTCGTCATCACCTCCGGCAAGGACAAGGGCAAGACCGGAAAGGTCGTCCGCACCGAGCCCGGTCGCCGGCGCGTCTTCGTCGAGAACCTCAACATGGTCAAGCGCCACCAGCGCCCGCGCTCGGTCAAGGACACCCAGCGCGGCGGCGAGGCCGGCGGCATCATCGAGAAGGAGGGCCCGATCGCTGTCTCTAACGTGATGTTGGTGGACCCCGACACGAACAAGCCCACGCGCGTCGGCGTGCGCACCGGCGACGACGGCAAGCGCCAGCGCTTCGCGAAGCGCTCCGGCAAGGCGATCGACTAGGCGACCGAGATGGAATCCGCAACCGTTCCAGAGTCCCAGCGCGCAGTGCCGCCCCCGCGGCTGCGCGAGCGCTATCGCTCCGAGGTGGTCTCGGCGCTGACCTCGCAGCTCTCCTACGCCAACCCGATGGAGGTCCCGCGCCTGCAGAAGATCAACCTCAACATGGGCGTGGGGGAGGCCAAGCAGTCGACCCCCGTGCTCGAGGCGGCGACCGAGCAGCTGCAGACGATCACCGGGCAGCGGCCGAGCGTGCGCCGCGCCCGCAAGTCGATCGCCAATTTCAAGATCCGTGAGGGGATGCCGGTCGGCGTCGCGGTAACGCTGCGCGGCGCCCGCATGTGGGAGTTCCTCGACCGCCTGATCACGATCGCGATCCCGCGCGTCCGCGACTTTCGTGGCCTCAACCCGCGCTCCTTCGACGGTCGTGGCAACTACACGATGGGCATTCGCGAGCAGCTGATCTTCCCGGAGATCGACTACGACTCGATCGACGAGGTCCGCGGCCTCGACGTCACGATCGCGACCACGGCCAAGACCGACGAGGAGGCGTTCGCGCTCCTGCTGGCGCTGGGCATGCCATTCTCCAAGGAAGGTCGTCCAGGGACCGAGGACGAGGCGGCGGCGGCCGAGGAAGAGCGCCGGCACCAGGAAGCGCGCCTGCGCGCCGAGGCGGAGCAGGCCGCGCTCGAGCAGCTCAAGGCCGAGAACCCCGAGGCCTACGCCAAGCCCGAGAAGCCCGAGGAGGGCGCCGAGGACGAGGCGGAGGGCGCCGAGGGCGCCACCGATACCGGCGGCGAGAAGGCCGACTCAAGCGAAGGAAGCGAGTAAGCACCCAGATGGCAAAGACATCGAAGATCGTCAACCAGGGCCGCACGCCCAAGTACAAGACCCGAGCCCACAACCGCTGCCGGCGGTGCGGGCGTCCGCGCGCCTACTACCGCAAGTTCGGCCTCTGCCGGCTCTGCCTGCGCCACGCCGCGCACAACGGCTACATCCCGGGACTGACGAAGTCGAGCTGGTAGATGACGGTCACCGATCCCGTATCCGACTACCTGACGCGCGTCCGCAACGCGCTCGCCGCCCACCACTCCGAGGTGGAGATCCCCGCTTCGCGCCTGAAGCGGGAGATGTCGCGCATCCTCAAGGAGCAGGGCTACATCACCAACTTCGCGATCGAGCCGACCGCCGTCGGCGAGGTGATCAAGATCGAGCTCAAGTACACGGACGCACGCCGCCCGGTGATCTCCGGGCTCAGCCGCGTCTCGCGCCCCGGCCGGCGCCGGTACGTCTCCGGCGATCAGGTCCCGCGCGTGATGGGTGGCATGGGCACGGCGATCGTCTCGACGTCTTCCGGTGTGATGAGCGGTCACCAGGCCAAGCAGAAGGGCGTCGGCGGCGAGGTCGTCGCCTACGTCTGGTGAGCCGATGAGCCGGATTGGAAGAAAGCCTGTGGAGATCCCCGAGGGGGTCAAGGTCGACGTCGGCGCCGGGCGGGTCTCGGTGAACGGGCCCAAGGGCGAGCTCACCCAGGACGTGAACCCCGACATGGACGTCTCGATCGACGACCGCACGCTGACCGTGACCCGTCCCACGGACCGCGGCCAGCACCGGGCACTTCATGGGCTCACGCGCAGCCTGATCGCGAACATGGTCGAGGGCGTCACCTCGGGATTCGAGAAGCGCCTCGAGATCCAGGGCGTCGGCTACCGGGCCCGCCTCCAGGGCAAGTCGCTCGAGCTCAGCGTCGGCTACTCGCACACGGTCGTGATCCCGGCCCCCGACGGAATCGAGTTCGAGGTCCCGCAGCCCACCGAGGTGATCGTCCGCGGGATCGACAAGCAGCTCGTCGGCGAGACCGCCGCGCGTATCCGCCGCGTGCGCCCGCCCGAGCCCTACAAGGGCAAGGGCATCCGCTACGCGGACGAGTACGTCCGCCGCAAGGTCGGTAAGCGCGCATGACGGTCAAGACCAAGCCGCAGCGCCGGCTTCGCCGCCGTCGCCGGGTGCGCGCGCGGATCCGCGGCACGGCCGAGCGTCCCCGCCTGTCGGTGTTCCGCTCGAACCGCGGCGTCTTCGCGCAGCTGATCGACGACAACAGCGGTCACACGATCGCCGCGGTCACCTGGATGGAGCCCGACCTGCGCAAGCTGGACCCCTCAGAGCAGGCGAAGAAGGCCGGAGAGCTGCTCGCGTCGCGGGCAAAGAAGGCCGGCATCGAGACCTGCGTGTTCGACCGCGGCGGGTATCGCTACCACGGCCGCGTCCGCGCCCTCGCTGACGGAGCCCGCGAGGGCGGGCTCGCGTTCTGACCCGCTACGGTGATCGATCGATGACTCGGAACGTCGAGATAGAGAGCGTCAGCCCGCAGGGACTCGACCTGCAGGAGCGCGTGATCGAGATCAACCGCGTGGCCAAGGTGGTCAAGGGCGGTCGTCGGTTCTCGTTCACGGCGCTGGTCGCAGTCGGCGACGAGGAGTCCGTGGTGGGCATCGGCTACGGCAAGGCCCGAGAGGTCCCGCTGGCGATCCAGAAGGCCGTCGAGAACGCGCGCAAGAGCCTGGTCCGGATCCCCAAGTACGGGCAGACGATCCCGCATCGGACGATCGGCCGCTTCGGCGCCGGCCACGTCGTCCTGCGCCCGGCCAGCCCGGGTACCGGCGTGATCGCCGGCGGCGGGGTCCGCGCCGTGCTCGAGCTCGCCGGGATCCGCGACGTGCTCTCGAAGAGCATCGGCACGCAGAACCCGATCAACCTCGTAAAGGCGACGATGGAGGGCCTCACCGGCCTCCGCCGCCCCGAGCAGGTGGCCAAGCTCCGCGGCCTCAGCGTCAGGCAGGTCCTCGGCATCTACAAGGACGAAGGCCCCACCAAGACCCTCAACGGCGACGACCAGCCGGCGCCCGTCACCGCCGAAGCGGTGGTGGCTGAAGGTGGCGCGGCTGGGGCCAGCGGCGAAGCCGCGGGTCATGACAGTGACCCTGCCGCCCCGGTGGCGCCCGAACCCGGCCAGACCGGACGCGAAGCGGAGGATCTGGCCGGAGATATTCCGAAGGACGCCCCCGATGCCTGACCTCAAGATCCGCCAGGTCCGCTCGGCCAACGGCGCCAGCCCGGCGCAGCGCGACACGCTGCGCTCGCTCAGGCTGGGCCGCATCGGCCGCGAGAGCACGATGTCGCAGACGCCGCAGCTCGACGGCATGATCCGCGTCGTCTCCCACCTGGTCGAGGTCGAGAAGGGAGGCGGCTCCTGATGGCCCGCCTGGATCCCGAGGACGTCGGCCTCCACACGGTCCGGCCGAAGCCGGGCTCCCGCAGCTCGCGCAGGCGCGTGGGCCGCGGCGAGGGCTCGGGCCACGGCAAGACCTCCGGCCGCGGCCACAAGGGCTACGGCTCCCGCTCGGGCTCGAAGAGCAAGGTCGCCTACGAGGGCGGCCAGAACCCCATCCACATGCGGATGCGGAAGCTGCGCGGGCCGAACAAGAAGATGTCGATGCCGTTCGAGCCCTTCCGCACGCACACCCAGCCGGTCAACGTCTCCGACCTCGAGGACCGCTTCGAGGCGGGCGCCGAGGTCACCCCCCAGAGCCTGCGGGCCGCCGGGCTGGCGAAGCGCAGGCAACCGGTCAAGGTCCTCGGTCGCGGCGAGCTCTCGAAGAAGCTGACCGTGAAGGTCCACGGTTTCAGCGCCACCGCCCGCGAGAAGATCGAGAAGGCCGGCGGCAGCTGCGAGGTACTTGAGGCGTGACGCTCGCCCGGGCTAGCGACGTAGTCGCGGTGTCCGCGAGTCCGCTGAGCCCAGGGCGCCTGAGCCCGAACCCGGCGGCAGCGGACGCGAAGCGGAGCAGCCGCCGGAGGGGTTTCTAGTGCTGCAGACGATCGCCAACGCGTTCGCGATCCCGGAGATTCGCCGCAAGCTGCTGTTCACGGCGGCGATGCTGGCCCTGTACAGGCTCGGCGCCTACATCCCGGCGCCCGGCGTCGACATCGCCAGCGTCCAGCAGCTGGAGGACAACTTCGCCGGGTCCAACATCCTCGGGTTCCTCAACCTCTTCTCGGGCGGCAGCCTCTCGCGCCTTTCCCTCTTTGCGCTCGGGATCATGCCCTACATCACCGCCTCGATCATCCTGCAGCTGCTGACGGTCGTCGTGCCGGCGCTGGAGAAGCTGCAAAAAGAGGGCGAGGTCGGCCAGCAGAAGATCACCCAGTACACCCGCTACCTGACCGTCGCGCTTGCCTTCGTGCAGTCGCTGGGCTACGTCTTCCTGTTCAGCTCCACATCGTTCACCGGATCCGGCACCAGCCCGATCGGAGAGCGGACCTTCGGCAAGGTCTTCTTGATCGTCGTCTGCCTGACGGCCGGCACGACCCTGCTGATGTGGCTCGGCGAGCTGATCACCCAGCGAGGCGTCGGCAACGGGATCTCGCTGATGATCTTCGCTTCGATCGTGTCCGGGCTGCCCAACGGGATCAGCCA
>JBKJZF010000058.1:0-3671 GCA_046715315.1 Solirubrobacterales bacterium
GCTCTACCGCGATCCCGAGCCGGCGCGCGCCGCGCACTCGCAGGCTGCGAGCTACCTGGACGAGATTAACCGCGAGGCCGGGAACCCCTCCGACCTCGCCATCCACCTGTCCCGGCGCGCGCGCGGGCTGCCGGTCTGGTTCAGCCTGGCAACCCACGGCACCGACCGCTACGTCGCGGCCATCGAGCGGACGTTGGCGACGACGCGCACGGTGGCCGAGGCGATAGATACCTCCGAGCACCTGAGCCTCGTCTGCGAGCCGGAGCTCTCCGTGGTCCTGTTCGAGCGGCCCGGCTGGGATGGCGACGCCTACGCGGCTTGGTCAAGCGCGCTGGCGAAGGACGGCGTGATCCTGTGCTTGCCGACCAAGTGGCACGGACGCACCGTGCTGCGCCTGGCCTTCGTGAACCCAGACACACAGCCCGAGCGCGTGATCGAGGTGCTTGGGACGCTGCGGTGAGGTCGCTCCTTCTTCTTCCGCTCCTGAGGCGCACCCAGCGCTCCACGACTGCGATCGGTGGGGTTGATACGTTCGCGCAGGGCCATGGAACAACTCTCCCTCGGAGTCTTCGCCGGCTCCCGCAAGAAGCACGAGCGGCGGCTGCCGATCCATCCGCGGCATGTCGCTGACGTCGACGCCGACCTGCGGCGGCAGATCTTCCTCGAGCATGGGTACGGCGAGCGCTTCGGCCTCGCCGACGCGGACCTGGCGCCGCTGGTCGGTGGCCTGCGCTCACATCAACAGCTGGTGCAGGAGTGCGACGTGCTGCTGCTTCCCAAGCCGATGGCGGAGGACGTCGCCGAGATGCGCGAGGGGCAGGTTCTGTGGGGATGGCCGCACTGCGTCCAGGACGAGACGATCACCCAGCTGGCGATCGATCGCCGGCTGACCCTGATCGCCTGGGAGGCGATGAACTACTGGGCGGACGACGGGTCGTTCAACATCCACGTCTTCCACAACAACAACGAGCTCGCGGGGTACTGCTCGGCCCTGCACGCGATGGAGCTGATGGGGATCACCGGGGAGTACGGCCGACCGCTGCGAGCCGTGGTGATCACCTTCGGGGCGACCGGGCGAGGCGCAGTGACGGCACTGGCCGCACTGGGCATCCAGGACGTCTCGGTGCTGACGCGGCGTCCGGTCGCGGCCGTCGCGGCGCCGATCCACTCGGCCAGGATGATCACCTTCGCGCGGGATCCGGATCACCCCGGCCAGACGCTCGAGCTCGACAGCCAGCACGAGTCCGTCGCCGAGTTCCTCGCCGAGCACGACATCATCGTCAACTGCGTCCTCCAGGACACCGACGCGCCGCTGATATTCGTCAAGAACGACGAGCTGCGGCTCTTCCGGCGCGGGAGCCTCTTCGTCGACGTGGCTTGCGACGCGGGAATGGGCTTCGAATGGGCGCGGCCGACGTCGTTCGCGGATCCGATCTTCACGATCGGCGGCGGCCTCTCCTGCTACGGGGTCGATCACAGCCCCTCATTCCTGTGGGACTCGGCCACGTGGGAGATCAGCCAGGCCCTGACGCCCCACCTGCGCACCGTCATCTCGGGACCGCGGGCGTGGGAGGCCGACGAGACCATCCGCCGGGCGATCGAGATCCGCGACGGCGCGATCCAGAACCCGAAGATCCTTTCGTTCCAGGGCCGCCCGGCCCCGTTCCCGCACGTCCGGCTCTGACTAGCCCTCGCGGCGGAGGAAGTCGCGGATCTCTCGCGCCGGGGGCGAGTAGGCGCCTGCCCCGATGGCTACCTGTGCGTGTGAGTCACAGACACCGCAGCGGGATCAGGGGGGGCAATGACGGCGGGTGGTCAGCTTGGACGACGAGATCGAGTTCTCCATGCCGCCGTAGATCGCCAGGCTCGGGACCTTCAGGCGCGGCACCACGCACATCTTGATTCCGCCTCCGTCGACGTCCGTGAACATGAATGCGACGCTACCGATCCGGCTCTTCAACGACGACGCCTGGTCGTTCATCTGCTCGTAGATCTTGTTCGAGGGACCACGCTTGCGAAGCGCGACCATCTGGCCCTCATAGTTGGGGTCGGCCCAGACGCAAACGCGTTTGTCGGGGCACTGCGCACCCCTCTGGGCGCCCCCCGCCAGCCCCGCCAGGAGAAGAAAGCCGAGGACGAACGAAACGATGAACCCGCGCATCATCGCGACGATGCTATAGCACCGGGGGTCGTAGCGGCAAGCGAGGGCGACCGCCTCGTCCAGCCCGATGATCCGAGCGGTTCCCACGGACCAGACGCTACCGACAGGCCCACCTATCCTGCCCCGATGAGCGGCCGTCCCAACGCGCTGCCGGTGGCGATGGTCCTCGGCTCGATCGTCTCCGTCCAGGTCGGCGGGGCCGTCGCCTTCAACCTCTTCGACGAGCTCGGGCCCGGGGGGACCGTGCTCTTGCGGACGGGGTTCGCCGCGCTGGTGCTGGCGGCGCTTTGGCGACCAAGATGGCGAGGGCTCGATCGCCGCGCCTGGCAGCAGATCGCGGTCTTCGGGTTCGTCCTCGCGGCGATGAACCTGTCCTTCTACGTCGGCCTCGAAAGGGTGCCGCTGGGGATCGCGGTGACCCTGGAGTTCGTCGGCCCGCTGGGCGTCGCGCTGGCCGGCTCGCGCCGGGTACTCGATCTGGTCTGGGTCGCGCTCGCCGCCGGCGGGATCGTGCTGCTGTCCCCCGGCTTCGGCAACTCGATCGACACGCTGGGTGCCTACATGTGCCTGCTGGCGGGCGCCTTCTGGGGGGCCTACATCCTGCTCTCGGCGAAGATCGGGCGCGACTTCCCCGGGGGCTCCGGCCTGGCGCTGGCGATGGTCGTCTCGGCGGCGATGCTGACGCCGGTCGGGATCGCCGACGCCGGCGCCGACCTGCTCGCCCTGGCGCCACTCGCTGCCGGGTTCGCGATTGCGATGCTGAGCTCGGCGATCCCCTACTCGCTCGAGCTGGAGGCGTTGCGGAGCCTGCCCACCGGCGTCTTCGGCGTGCTGATGAGCATCGAGCCGGCGATCGCGGCCCTCGTCGGCCTGATCGCCCTCGATCAGGACCTGGCCTCGGCGGAGGTGGTGGCGATCGCGATGGTCGTCGTCGCCAGCGCCGGCGCGCTGCGCGCCGCGGCGGCCAAGACCGACCGCCCGGGCGTGCTCGAGCACTGAGCCGGCTAGATGCCGCTCGGTGGCTGGGGGCGCGGATCAGGCGCTGGTGGATGCAGCTTTTGCAGAGGCCGGCAGGCGGTCCTACTTCACTTCGTATAGTGGCGTAGGTGACCACCTTCTGGCGTCTGCTCGGTTTCCTGCGCCCCTACCGGCGCACGGTGATCTACTCGCTGGTCTTCGCCTGGGGAGCGATGGTGATGACGGTGGCGATCCCGTGGCTGGTCGGCCAGACCGTCGACGCGATCGACCCGCAGGACGGCGTCACCGACCGCGACGCGCTGCTGCCGCTGGTGCTCGCGATCACCGGGGCGGGAATCCTCCGGCTCGGGCTCACCGTCGTCCGCCGCCTGATCGCCGGCAGGGTCTCGGTCGCGGTCGAGTTCGACCTGCGCGAGCGCATCTACCAGCACCTGCAGAAGCTCGAGCTGGGCTTCTTCGACACGCAGCAGACGGGCCAGCTGATGTCGCGTGCAACGGTCGATCTTCAGTCGATCCGCTTCTTCCTCGGCTA
>JBKJZF010000059.1:0-3385 GCA_046715315.1 Solirubrobacterales bacterium
GCACCCGCTGGTTCCAGCTCTACTGCTTCCGCGACCGCGCCGTCACCCGGGCGTTGATGGCCGAGGCGGTCGAGTCCGGCTACGAGGCGATCGCGCTCACCGTCGACGCTCCCGTCGCCGGTCACCGCGAGCGCGACCTGCGCAGCGGCTACCAGGTCACCTCCGCGGCGCCGGCGATCCAGGCGGCGGTGGGCTCGGACGTCGCGCTGACCCCGAAACAGGTCTTCGACCTGGTCGACCCCTCGCTCGACTGGGATGACCTCGCCGCCCTCGTCCAGGGCTGTGAGCTTCCGATCCTCGTCAAGGGGCTGGTCAGCCCGGCCGACGCCGAGCTCGCCGTCGAGGCCGGCGCCGGCGGCATCGTCGTCTCCAACCACGGCGGCCGCCAGCTCGACGGCGCCGTGGCGACGATCGACGCCCTCGAGGAGGTGGCCGAGCAGGTCGCGGGCCGCGTCCCGGTGCTGATGGACGGCGGTGTGCGCCGTGGCAGCGACGTCGTCGTCGCGCTCGCGCTCGGGGCCTCGGCCGTTCTGGTCGGGCGCCCGGCGCTGTGGGGGCTGGCGGTCGGCGGTGAGGAGGGCGCCCGGGCCGTGCTCGAGCTGCTGCGGGCCGAGGTCGAGCTGGCGCTGGCGCTGTGCGGGTGTCCGACGCCGGCGGACGTCAGCCGCCGCCACGTACGGCGGATCCGCAGCTAGATGGGTGTTGGCGGCCTCAGCTCGAGCTGTCCAAGCCCTCGTCGCCCGAGGGGACCTCGAGCAGTTCGATCCGGTAGTCGTCCGGGTCGCGGACGAAGCACAGGCGCGAGCCACCCTGGCGGACCGAGTAGGGCGGGCGCTCGGGCTCGATCCCAAGCTCCGAGAGGCGCGCCAGGGTGGCGTCGAGGTCGTCGACCGAGACGGCGACGTGGCCGTAGCCGGTGCCGATCTCATAGGGCTCGGTGACGTCATGGTTGTGGGTCAGCTCCAGCCGGGCGCCGTCGCCGGGCAAGCCCATGAAGACGTTGGTGGCGTCGTCGCCGATCGGCATCCGGCGGACCTCCTCGAAGCCCAGCTTCTCGTAGAAGGCGACGGACCGGTCGGGGTCCAGGACCCGGTAGCAGGTGTGGATCAGCTCGCTCATCGATGGCCACGATAACGACCGCCCGGCGGCCCTATAGTCGCGATTGATGGCCGAGCGGCATCCGCGAGAGCAGGCCCTTCGCCGGGTCCACGGCACCGGGGCGCTGTTCGCGGCGGCCTACGGCAACGTCGGCTCCTCGATCTACTACGCGCTCGGCGTCGTCGCCGCATTCGCCCTCGGGCTGACGCCGGTCACGTTCCTGATCGCCGGGGTGATCTTCGCCTGCACGGCCGCGACCTATGTCGAGGCCACCGTGATGTACCCGGAGGCGGGCGGCTCGTCGAGCTTCGCCCGCCACGCCTTCAACGAGCTGGTCAGCTTCGTCGCCGGCTGGGGCCAAATGCTCAATTACGTGATCACGGTCGCGATCTCGGCCTTCTTCGTGCCGCATTACCTGGCGGTCTTCTGGGACCCGCTCGGTCACGGCCCCGGCGACATCATCGCCGGCGTCGTCGTGATCGCGCTGCTCGCCGCGCTCAACGTCAAGGGGACCCGTGAGTCGGCGCGGTTCAACCTGGTCCTGGCGATCGCCGACCTGCTGACCCAGGTCGTGCTGGTGGTGATCGGCATCACGCTCGTGCTCGACCCGGACATCCTCATCGAGAACGTCGATCTGGGCGTCGCACCGACCTGGGGTGACGCCGCGCTCGGCGTGGCGGTGGGGATGATCGCCTACACCGGGATCGAGACGATCTCGAACATGTCCGAGGAGGCGCGCGACGCCTCTAGGACCGTGCCCCGGGGAACCGGCTTCACCGTGCTGGCCGTGCTCGGCCTGTATGCGCTGTTGCCGATCGTCGCCCTCTCGGCGATGCCGGTAACCGAGGACGCGGCCGGGAACTTCACCACCGAGCTGGGGACGAAGTACGCGGACGATCCCGTACTGGGGATCGTCGAGAACCTCGGTCTCTCGGCTGGGCTCACCGACGGGCTGCGCATCTACGTCGGGATCCTGGCGGCGGTGATCCTGCTGATCGCCACCAACGCAGCCCTGATCGGGCTCTCACGGCTGACCTTCTCGATGGGCCAGTACCGCCAGCTCCCAGAGCGCCTGCGGCAGGTCCATCCTCGCTTCAAGACCCCCTACGTCGCGATCATCGTCTTCTCCGCGGTCGCGGCGCTGACGATCCTGCCCGGCCAGCTCGACTTCCTCGCGACCATGTACTCGTTCGGTGCGATGTTGTCGTTCACGATCGCGCATCTGGCAGTGGTGCGATTGCGAAGCCGCCAGCCCGACCACGAACGGCCCTGGAGGCCACCGGCCAACGTGCGCATCCGCGGCGTCGAGGTTCCGCTGACGGCCTTGTTCGGGGGCCTCGGGACCTTCGCGGCGTGGATCGTGGTGATGGCCCTGAATGTCTCCACGCTGATCGCCGGCACCGCCTGGATGGCGATGGGGCTCGCGGTGTACCTGCTCTATCGCCGCCACCAGGGGCTGCCCCTGCGCCAGACCGTCAAGGTGCAGAGCCTGGAGCCGCTGGGGGTGCAGGAGGTCGAGTACAACAGCGTCCTCGTCGCCTTCGAGGACGAGCCCTTCCTCGAGGAGACCGTGGCCACGGCCGCGGCGTTGGGGTCCAAGCGCCGGCGGGCGATTCACGTGCTCTCGCTGGTGGAGGTGCCCAAGGACCTGGCGCTCGACGCCGACCTGGACACCGAGGAGAGCGAGGCGCAGAGCAAGATCGAGCGCGCGAAGCTGATCTGCGGGCGGCGCGTCAGCGGCGAGGTCGAGCGCGTGCGGCCCGGTGGCGCCGGCGTCAGGATCGTCGAGCGGGCGAAGGAGATCAACGCCGCCGCGGTGGTCATGCAGCTTCGGTATCGAAACGGGGTCCCGCTCTACGCCAAGACGCTGCAGACGGTGCTTGCCGAGCGGCCATGCCGGGTGATCGTCGCCGCCAAGCCCGAGGATTCCCGCTGATGGCCGCCCCCGACGAGGTCTACCGCGCGGTCACGCGCATCTTCGCCGTCGTCATCATCGGCTTCGGCCTGACGATCCTGATCGTCACGCTCGCCAACGGCGGCGGCCCGCTGTCGATCGGGTGCCTGCTCGGCTTGGTCTTCACCGGGATGGGCGCCGGGCGCCTGTACCTGGCGACGAGGGGGGGCCCGTGAGACGGCTGCTGGGGGTGCCGTGGCTGTTCGCCGTCAGCTACTCGGCGGTCGGGTTCTCGATCTACTTCTCGATCGGGATCGTCGCCGACAAGGGCCTGGCGCTGACGCCGCTGCTGTTCGGTGCCGTCGGCTTCGGATTCATCTTGAACGCGATGAG
>JBKJZF010000060.1:0-3040 GCA_046715315.1 Solirubrobacterales bacterium
GGCGCTGGTCGTCTGTGCCGAGGAGGCTGGTGAGCTGGCCTCGAAGGGCATCGGGGTCGAGCGTATTGGCGACGAGCATCGCCTCGATGTCCGCCCAGTCCTGGGTGCGATCGAACATCGCCTTGAACACACCCAGCTCGCCGGGGCCTAGGACCGGAATCTGGACCCCCTCGAACGGGACCTCCCTGCGGTGGCGAGCGGCGTCGTCGTGGATCGGCAGGTTGCTGAAGAAGAGGTCGACCGGCGTGTCCTCCCACCAGAGGCGGACCTGGCCGTCGCGCTTGATCGTTTCGATGGCCGCATCGTCGTAGGCGACCCCTTCGGGCAGGGCGGCTAGGGCCCGGTTGCAGTCGTCCGGGTGCGCGAACACGTTGACGTCGATGTCTCGCGTGCCGCGCGGCTCGAGCGTCCAGTAGGCGAGGGCGATTGCGCCGCCGAATGCGTGGTCCACCGCGCTCTTGGTCAGGCTCGCATGGATCGCCAGGAGGCGCTCGGCGAGGGTCACTCGGTGGCCGACCGGATTCGCGGGTAGCGGAGAGTCGCCGTGTGTCGGGCCGGCAGGCGCTCGGCGAGGTCGAGGACCAGGGTGAGAATGCGGCCGCGGCGCTCGAGGTCGGCCTTGGTGGGGGTGACGACCGGCCTCGATGCGGGGCGAGCCGCAAGCCGCATGCCCGCGGCAGCAAGCACGCGCGCGAGGGTGGTCGCCGATGGCACCTTGCCACCCCCCTCGTAGGCCGAGAGCGTGGCCTGCGAGGTGCCGCTCCGACGCGCGAGCTCCGCCTGGGTCAACCCCGCCGCGACGCGGGCGTCTCTGAGCAGCCCTCCGACATCCATGCCAACAGTATATCCAAACGGATATATCCCACCTGTGGCCCCCCACTCGCCGCCGCGCTCGCTCCACCGCTGCTACATTTGACGGGCGACGCGGGGTGGAGCAGTCAGGTAGCTCGCCGGGCTCATAACCCGGAGGTCGCGGGTTCAAATCCCGCCCCCGCTATTCACGAAGCCCCTGCAGATGCGGGGGTTTCGCTTTTCGACGTCCCGCTGTGGCTCTGGTCGAGGTACCACCGAGGTGCCAGGGAGGCCCGGCAAGACGGGGTTCGAATCCCGGTAGTAACCGCAGCGAGGACGGCTCGCACGGCACCCCGGTGGCCACCGGGGCGCGCTAGGTCGCTTGGCGCCGGGACGGCAGTCGGACGTCCGCACTGCTAGAAGTCACGCCGAGGCATGGATTCGCCACCCGCCCTTCACTCCCGCGTCGATCGGATCGCAGTCGTCGGCCTTGGCAACGTCGGGCGACTGATCGCCGACATGCTTGTCGAACGCGGGTTCGAGGTGCGGGAAGTCGACGCCGACGAGAGCAGGGCGACCGGTGAGGACGCGTCGGTCATGGACGTCAGCGACGTGGCTGCTCTCGAGAAGGTTTTCGCGGACGTCGACGCGGTCATCTGCTGCCTGCCCTACTACCTGACCGCCGGGACTGCCACGGCGGCGCATTCCGCCGGGGCGCATTATTTTGATCTGTCAGAGGACGTCAACGCATCGGCCATAGTTCGGGAGCTCGCGGGGACCTCGAACACGGTCTTCGTGCCGCGCTGCGGTCTCGCTCCAGGGTTCGTCTGCATCGTTGGCGGTGCGCTTGCGGCCCGCCTCGAGACCGTCGATCGGATCCAGCTGCGCGTGGGAGCCCTTCCGCGCACCCCGAACAATGCGGTCGGCTACGCATGCAACTGGTCTGCTGACGGGATCGTCAACGAGTATCTGAACGACTGCGAGCAGCTGCGTGGAGGCGAGCTCGTGACCGTGCCGTCGCTCGCGGACCCGGAGACGATCGTGATCGACGGCGCGTCCTACGAGGCGTTCACCACCTCCGGCGGCCTCGGGACGATGTGCGAGACGTTCGCCGGGCGTGTCGACAGCCTCGACTACAAGACGATCCGGTATCCCGGTCACCGCCACCTGATGCGCTTCATGCTGCGGGAGCTTGGCCTTGGCCGGCAGCGAGAGGAGGCCGTGCGGCTCCTCGCGGACGCCTACCCTCCGGTCCAGGACGATCTGGTGGTCCTCTACGCGGCGGCCGAGGGAAGCAGCGGGGGACGCCGGGCGCGCGAGGAGTTCGTCCGTGTGTACCGCCCGCGGATCGTCGCCGGCGCCGCCCGGACCGCCATCGCATGGACGACAGCCGCGGGGGCGGTCGGGATGATCGAGTTGCTTGCCGAAGGCTCGCTGCCGGACTCGGGCTTCGTCCGCCAGGAAGAGGTATCGCTCGACGCCTTCCTCGCCACCTCGGCAGGTCAGCTGCTGGCGCGCGAGCCTCGCGCGGACGTGGACGACGACGTCCTGCTGCCAGTCGCCTGACCACCTACGAGCGCACGCGCGGCCGCATCGATCTCCGCTTCCTGCAGTAAGACGTGATCGGCAGCTTCCCCCAGTGGCACAAAAGAGTCCTGGCTCGTCACCCGCGAGATCGTCCCCTCGAAGTTCGCGTCGACGAGCGCGCCCACGACCCCCTCGGAGACCCCGCCGCTCCGGCGCGTCTCATCCACGATCAGCACGCGTCCGGTCGCTTCGGCCTCTCGGAGGATGTCGGCAACCGGGAGCGGGACAAGCCAGCGTAGGTCCACCACGCGCACATCGATCCCATCGTCGGCGAGTCGCTGTGCGACGCGCAGCGACATGTACGTGCCGTTCGCGAATGTGACGATTGTCAGGTCGCTGCCGTCACCGTGTACCCGTGCCGAGCCAATGGGGGCGTGACAAGCCGGCCATTCGGCGGGCGGGGTATACGGCGCGACCCAGCCACCATCACCCGGGCTGAGCAGATCACGGGTGTGGTAGAGCGCGATCGGCTCTAGAAAGACGCACGTCGATCCGTCAACGGACGCGGCTGCCAGGCAGGCGCGGAGCACGGCCGCCGCATCGTCCGGTCGTGCTGGAGACGCCACGACGATCCCGGGGATGTCTCGGAGGATTGCCACGGCGTCGTCGTTGTGGAAATGGCCGCCGAAGCCCTTTTGGTAGCCGTATCCGGCGATCCGCA
>JBKJZF010000061.1:0-4413 GCA_046715315.1 Solirubrobacterales bacterium
CGGCGAGTCGGGAGCACCGGTCACGAGACCCGCGTAGGTGGCGTCGATGAGCACGGGGGAGTAGGGGACGTCCGGGTGGCGGCCGGCGGCCGCGTCCATCTCCTCCTTGAGCATCCCCTCGTACACGGGGCTCACCGTCCACTTCGGCCCGCCGTAGACGCGGCCTTCGATCCGCTCGGCCTCGCGGAAGGCGAACTCGGCGACCGCCCGGCAGTCCGAGCGCCGGATCGTCTCGGTGCGATGGGGCAGCTCGTCGTCGCCCGCCGGCTCGCGCCACTGCTTCGCCCCGTAGGCGTCGCCGACGGCCATCCGGCAGACGGAGATCGGGTGGTGGACGCCGGCGACGGGGGTGACGCCAGGGATCCGGCGGCCGGTGCGCATGATCACCTTGCCGTCCATCTCCTCGCGCAGGATCCGGTTCGGGCTGCCGACGTCGTCGGCCCCCTCGGGAGTGATCGTCGCCGCCTTCAGGCCGAGCCCGGTCTCGCGCATCGCCGCGGCCGCCTCGCTGACGACGCTGTTGCCGGTGGCGCGCCGGTTCTCCAGCGAGAGGTCGAATCGCACCAGCTCGACCTCGACGCCGAGCAGGCCCGGGTCGAGCAGGCGCAGCGACTGCTCGAGCAGCTCCTGCCCCGTCTGGTCGCCCTCGAGCGCGACTATCCTCACGGCCGCCATGGCCACAAGCTATCCAGCCGAACGGTGTAGCTGGTGTGGGGTGGACGTCGAGGCCGACGACGGCTTTCGCGCCTCCGAGCCGGCGGGCGAGCGCCGCGCCGTGTTCTGCCGCCTCGAGCACGTCGTGCCCTGGGCGATCCAGGGCGGGCACTGGGAGGTGGGCGCGCCCGCCGAGCCGCCGGCCCCGGACGAGGCCCCGGCAACGTGCGCCCACTGCGGCCTACGGCTCGGCGACGTCCAGGTGGTGCTGGTGCGCCACCGCGGCGAGCACCGGATTCCCGATCACTTCTGCTCGGTCGACCACATGCTCGAGTGGGCCAAGGCCGGCGGCCGCTGGCAGTAGCGATCTTCTGCCCGGAGGTTTGGACGGGAAGGCCCGTATTACGGGCCCTGGCGTCCAAGGCGGAGGCCCGAATCAGCCCCTGGGCTTCTTCTTGCCGGCCTTCTTCGGCGGGTGCTCGGAGAGGATCTCGTCGCCGGCGTCGACGGCGAACTCCTCGATCAGGGCGGCGGTCTCCTTCGGGGCCTCGACCTGGGGGGTGTGGCCGACGCCCGGAAGGGTGCTGATCCGCACCCCGGGGACATCTGCGAGGCCTGCGGCCGCGGCCTCCGCGTCGACGATCTGGTTGTCGGCGCCGAAGATCGCCATCAGCGGCACCAGCGACGCGGTCATCCGCTCGTCCAGCGGTGCCGCGTCGCGGAAGTCGTCCACCGCCTGCCCCGCCTGGTCGTACGAGGTGTAGGTCATCCGGTCATAACCGTCGAGGATCACGTCCTCGAAGTCCGGGGGGATCTCGAAGTCCGGGGCGAAGGCGTCCTTGAAGCTGTCGATCACCGCGAAGTCCGGGGTCAGGCGCCAGATCGCCTCTCCCAGGACCGGGGTGTAGCCGAGGCGGGCCAGGAACGGGAGCTGGCTGGACTCGTTGTCGGCGGCGAGGCTGATGTCGACCACCCGGTCGACGAGCTGGCTCGAGCTCTCCGCCAGCGAGACCGCCATGGCCGCTCCCATCGACTGGCCGACGACGACCGCGCCCTGCACGTCGAGCTCGTTCATGGCGCCGGCGACGAGCTGGGCCTGGTCTTCCACCGAGTAGCCGCTGGAAGGCTTCTCCGAGCCGCCGAAGCCGAGGAAGTCGACGCGGATCACCCGGTGGTCGGTGGCCAGCAGCGGAGTCAGGTAGTCCCACCACTGCAGCGAGCAGGCGTAGCAGTGCAGGAGCACGATCGGCGCGCCGGGCTTCGGGCTTTGGGCGGCCTGCTCGAGGACCTGCACGTCGCCGCCCGGGAGCCTGATCAGCTGCGCTCCGGAGGCGGTGATCTCGGCCGGCTTCGTCTGCTGGTCGACGACGACGGTGTTCACCCCGAGCAGCACGGCGAGGGTGACGGCGATCCCGATCAGGATCTTCCAGCGAGGCTTCATGCGCCCGCTCAGTCGCTCGCGGCGAGCCCGAGCTCGTCCGCCCGCTCGGCCATCGCCGCGATCAGGAAGGTGACGTGCTCGTCGAAGTCCTCGCCCAGCTCCTCGGCGCCGCGGGTGACCTCGTCGCGGTTGACCCCGGCGGCGAACGACGGTTGCTTCAGCTTCTTGCGCACCGACTTCACCTTCATGCCCTCGATTCCGGTGGGGCGCACCAGGGCGCAGGCCGCGACGAACCCCGAGAGCTCGTCCACGGCGAACAGCGTCTTCGCCATCTTCGTCTCGCGCGGGACCCCGAGGAAGGTGGCATGGCCGGCGACGGCGTCGATCACGTCCTGCGGGTAGCCGCGCTCCTCCAGCTCCTTCAGCGCATGGCGAGGATGGCCCGTCCCCAGGTCCGGATAGCGCTCGTAGTCGAGGTCGTGGACGAGCCCGGTCACCGCCCACAGCTCCTCGTCGGAGCCGAACTTGCGGGCGTAGGCGACCATCCCCGCCTCGACGCCCAGCAGGTGCTTGCGAAGCGAGTCGGATTCGACCCATTCGCAGACCAGTTCCCATGCCTGTTCTCGTGTCGGCTGAGCCATGCGGGGTGGTCTACCCTAGCCATCCGATGGAGAAGTTCGTGATCCAGGGCGGTAGACCGCTTTCGGGCGAGATCACCGTCGCCGGCAACAAGAACGCGGCGCTGCCGATCCTTGCCGCCTGCCTGCTGACCGACGAGGAGCTGCTGCTGGAGAACGTGCCGCGGATCCGCGACGTCGAGACCCAGATCGCCCTGCTCGAAAGCCTCGGCGTCAAGGCCTCCTGGGTCGGCGACAACGAGCTTCGCCTGCTGGCAGACGGCGTCTCGGACACGACGGTCGACGAGGGGTTGGCGGCCCGCATCCGGGCGTCGTTCCTGCTCGCCGGGCCGCTGCTGGCACGCTTCCACCGGGCGCAGATGCCGCCACCCGGCGGCGACACCATCGGCCGTCGTCGCCTCGACCCCCACCTCGACGCCTTCCGCGACATGGGGGCCCAGGTGACCGGCGATCGCCTGATCGAGATCTCCACCGCGGAGGGGCTTCGCCCCTGCCGGATCTTCATGGATGAGCCCTCCGTGATGGCGACCGAGAACGCGCTGCTGGCGGCGGCGCTGACCCCCGGCCCGACGACGATCGGAAACGCGGCATGCGAGCCCCACGTCCAGGACCTGGCCAGGCTGCTGGTGAAGATGGGGGCTGACATCGACGGCATCGGTTCCAACGTGATGACCGTCCACGGGCGTGAGAAGCTCGGTGGCGCCGAGCACAGGGTCTGCCCCGACCACAGCGCGGCGGCCAGCTTCATGGCCCTCGCCGCCGCCACCGGCGGCGACCTGCGGATCCGCGAGATCGACCCCGACGACCTGCTCGCGATCCGGCGCCACTTCAGCCGCCTGGGACTGGAGACGGCCATCGAGGGCAACGACGTAATCGTGCCTCCAGAGCAGCAGCTGGCCGTCCGCGACGACGTCGGCGACGCGATCCCGAAGATCGACGACGGCCCCTGGCCCGCCTTCCCGGCCGACCTGACCTCGATCGCGCTGGCGCTCTCCACCCAGGCGCGAGGGACGATCCTGATCTTCGAGAAGATGTTCGAGAACCGCTTGTTCTTCGTCGACAAGCTCGTGGCCATGGGCGCTCGGATCACGTTGTGCGATCCCCACAGGGCGATCGTCAGCGGTCCGAGCCGGCTTCACGGGGAGCGCGTCGAGAGCCCCGACATCCGCGCCGGGATGGCGATGCTCATCGCCGCCCTCTGTGCGGACGGCACCTCGGAGATCGGCAACATCGCCCAGATCGACCGCGGCTACGAGCGCATCGATCTCCGCCTGCGCAAGCTCGGCGCCCAGATCGAGCGCGTTTCCTCAGAGCGCGTTCCTGCGTAACCGGCGCGGGCAGTCCCTACGCTCCAACCTCCGGCCACGGCGGCCGCTTCACCGATGACGCACCCGATCCCTCCGGGGACAAGAGACATCCTTCCCGACGAGATGCGCGAGCTGCGCGCTCTCCAGGCCTCGCTTTGCGAGGTCTTCGAGCGCTTCGGCTACGGCGAGGTGGCCACGCCGACGATCGAGTACCACGACGTCCTCGCCCAAGGGGACGAGCGCGGCGCCCCCGCGGCGTACCGGTTCTTCGACGAACGCGGGGAGCTGCTGGCGATGCGCTCCGACATGACGATCCCGATCGCCCGCCTGGTGGCCACCCGCTTCGCCACCGTCGAGCCGCCGTTCCGGCTGTTCTACATCGGCAGCGCCTACCGGGCCGTCCGCCCGCAGCGCGGCCAGATGCGCGAGTTCA
>JBKJZF010000062.1:0-3286 GCA_046715315.1 Solirubrobacterales bacterium
CCTACCGGGGTGCGGCACGCAGGCGGCACGTGGACCGAGGGCAGGACCGCCCGCACGTCGAGCGCGCCGAGCGCCTTCGTCACCGCGGCCGCCATCGACGGGCTTGCGCCCGCCCGCTGGTATCGCCCCCAGACCTCCCGCGCGCCGGGATCATCCGCTGCGCTGGGAGCGAACTCTTCCAGCCCGACTCCCTCACCCCAACCCTGTTCAAAGGCCTCCAGCATCCCCTCGACGTAGCCTGGAGGCCAGCCGGCATCCCAGTCCTCGCCCTGGCAGAACTTCGGCGACGTGCCGTAGAGCGCCACGGCGGACGCCCGTTGCGGGTAGGTGGCGGCGAAGACCAGGCTCATCGGACCGCCCTCGGAGATGCCGAAGAGCGCCGCGCGCTCGGAGCCCGCCGCATCCATCACGGCCCGCAGGTCCTCCATGCGCTCCTCCACCGTCGGCACCGAACTAACCGGATCTGACAGTCCTGTGCCGCGCTTGTCGAAGATGATCACCCGCGCGAACGAGGCGAGCCGCTGGAGCATCCGCGGAACGACCGGCATCTCCCAGTAGTGCTCGACGTTGGAAACGAACCCAGGCACCAGCACGAGGTCGATCGGGCCGTCCCCGAAGACCTGGTAGGCGATCGAGGCGCCGCCGTTCTTCGCGTAGCGTGTCTGGGGCTGCATTCCTGGCTTTATCAGTGCGGCTGAGAGGAGTCGAACCTCCACGGCCCAGAAGGGCCACAAGGCCCTCAACCTTGCGCGTCTACCAGTTCCGCCACAGCCGCGGACGAGGAGCTGCGATTCTAGCCACGCGGTCGCCGGGGGCGCCGACTTGCATCCGTCCGGCCCAAGCCCTACTCTACGAACGTGTGTTCTGGTCAAGCTCAGCGAGTAGCTGACTCCAACGACGCCGAGGAGGCCTAGGAAATGGACCTGACAAAGCGCCAGAAGGAGATCTTCGACTACATCAAGCGCTACGCGTCCAAGCAGGGGTACCCGCCCACGGTGCGCGAGATCGGCAAGGCCGTGGGCCTGACCTCGTCCTCGACGGTGCACGCGCATCTGGCGAATCTGGAGAAGATCGGCCTGCTGCGCCGCGACCCGACCAAGCCGCGGGCGATCGAGGTGCTCGTCGACAAGGCGCGCAAGGCGATCTCCGGCCGCGGCCTTCCCGTCGTCGGCCAGGTGGCCGCGGGCCAGCCGATCCTCGCCGAGGAGAACATCGAGGAATACGTCGAGATCCCGGAGGCGATCGGCGGCTCAGACAGCGACTACATCCTTCGGGTCAAGGGCGACTCGATGCGAGACGCCGGCATCCTCGAGGGCGATTTCGTCGTCGTCAAGTCGGCCGAGGACGCCTCGGACGGGGAGATCGTCGTGGCGCTGCTCGACGACGAGGCGACCGTGAAGCGCTTCTTCCGCGAGAAGGACCGGGTCCGGCTGCAGCCGGAGAACAAGGCCTACAAGCCGATTCGCACCCGTGAGGCTGAGCTTCTCGGGCGCGTCGTCGGAGTCTTCAGGAAGGTCGCGTAGCTACATGAGCGCTGTCGCGACAAGGGAGCGGTCGGCCGGCATCGAGCTGCCGCAGCGGGTCGAGGCGTCTCCGCGCCTCTTCGACGACGGGGTGACGCTCGAGGACACCATCCTCGGCGCCTGGGAGGACCTGGTCGTCGAGGGGCGCGCCGCTTGCCCCGTCTGCGGCGGCTCGATGTCAGCCGACTCCGGCTGTTCGAGCTGCGGCTCCGAGCTCAGCTGACGCTCCCGCGCATGGCTTGACCCGCTGCGGGTCGCGGGCCTACAATTGACGCTGTAGGCCATGCAGTCGCGGGAGGTGACTCTCGAGGAAAGTCCGGACACCGCAGGGCACGACGGTCGGTTACCCCGACCCGGCGAAAGCCGCGGGAAAGTGGCACAGAGACAGACCGCCGATGGCGCGCCCACAGCTGAGGCGCGAACAGGCAAGGGTGAAACGGTGCGGTAAGAGCGCACCAGCGTCGCGGCGACGCGGCGGCTGGCCAAACCCCGTCAGGTGCAACCCCAAGCAGGATCGACGACCCGGCCCGGCGAGATCCAGGTAGGGGGCAGGGCTCCGATAGGAGCTCCGCCGAGGCTCAGGCCCCGGCGAGACAGATGACTGCACCCGACAGAATCCGGCTTACAGGCCTGCTAACGGAGAGGCTCCCGCAAGGGGGCCTCTCCTATTGGAAGAGGCCGATGACGAACCCGATGACCACGAACGCGGCGAGCTGGTAGCCGCCCTCGATCGCGAACAACTGAACCGATTTGTTCGGGCTGAAGGCAAGTTGCGTGGCCTGCACGGTCGCTGCGAAGCCGGCCCAGACGAAGGCGCCGACGGCGACGCAGTCGCCGACCGAGTCGGCCCCGACCATGTCGACCAGGCGCGCCAGGGTGTAGGCGACGACCAGAGAGGCGAGGAAGGCAACCACGTAGCCGGCGTTGCCGCCGCCCTCGATGTCGGCCTCGGTGTAGCCGCGAAGCCGCATCCAGGGCCTCGCGAACAGCGCCGGGGAGTACCAGAGCGCCCCCAGCGGCTGGGCTGCGACGCCGCCGATCAGGACCGCGAGGTAGTTGACGTCGGCGTCGAAGAGCATCGCCTGCCCGTTCGACGCGAACAGGCGCGCTCCTGCCGGGCGCACGCGGCCTAGCTTAGCTACGGCCCCTCGCCTGCCTCGATCCGCTTCTTCCAGCGGCGCTGGCGGCGGCGGGCGTCGGAGGTGAAGGCCGGGATCGCCCGCTGAGCGGCGTGCGGGAAGCTGGCGAACAGCCGCACGAACACGCCCCGCCAGCGAGGAATCGCGAGCACCGCGCGGGGCCGGTCGAGCAGGGCGACGACCCTGGGCGCCACCTGCTCGGCTCGCAGCAGCCGGCCCGAGAACGACGGCGCGGCGTCGGGGTCGTCGAGCTTGTCGGCGATCATCGGCGTCCAGATCCCGTCCGGGCAGACGGCCGAGACGTGCAGCTCGCGCAGCCCCTCACGGCGGAGGTCGTAGAGCGTCCCCAAGCTGAAGCCGAGCGCGGCATGCTTGGTGGCCGCGTACAGCGCCTCGCCCGGGGGAGCGCCGAGCCCGGCCAGGGAGACGATGTTGATCACGTGCCCGCGCCGGGCCGGTCGCATCAGCTCCAGGGCGGCGACGGTGCCGTTGACCGTCCCGAGAGCGTTCACCTCGAACAGCAGCCGCCTGGTCTCGGGGTCGTGCTCCCAGACCCGCCCGGTGACCAGGACGCCGGCGTTGTTGACCCAGACCTCCAGCGGCCCGGCGCGCTCGGCCGTGGCG
>JBKJZF010000063.1:0-3449 GCA_046715315.1 Solirubrobacterales bacterium
CCTCGCCGCCGTGCTCCATCAGCTCCGCCAGCGCCTCGGCGAAGGCACGTTCGCGCAACCGGGCGGCCTCGGCCTCGCCGAGCACGCGGAATCTCGGGTCGAGCCCGGCCGCCACCGGATGGGCGGCGAGCAGACGCCGGCAGAAGCCATGGATCGTCGTCACCCAGGCGCGCTCGGTCGCGCGAGCGTGGCCGGCCAGCTCGACCGCCAGGTCCCTGTCTCCGGCCTTGCGGGCGGCTCGCGCCCGGCCGGAGAGCTCGCGGCGGATCCGCTCGCGCAGCTCGGCCGCGGCCCGCTCGGTGAAGGTGAAGGCGAGGATCGACTCGACCTCGACGCCGTCGGCGCAGACCGCCTCGCAGTAGCGCTCGACCAGGACCCGCGTCTTGCCGGTGCCGGCGCCTGCCTCGAGGAAGACGTCACGGTCGCGGGCGGAGATCGCCGCCTGCTGCTCGAGGGTGGGGGGGTGCGTGCTCACCCGTCATCGCCCCCGTTCTCATCGGCAAGGCCGATCGCGCGCTCCAGCCGGCAGATCGGCTGGAAGGTGCAGTACTTCGGGCACTTGCCCGCCAGCGGCCGGCGACCGATGTCGCCGCTCTGCAGCTCGCGGCCGGCCTCGCGCGCCCGCTCGGCGGCCCGCTTGATCTGCTCGTCGAAGTCCTCCCGATCGAGGTGGTCGCTTCCCCGCACCAGATCGAGGCCGGCGAGCCGCTCGTCCCCCTTGAGCACCAGCCCGCGCGGGCGGCGCTTGCCGGGGTTGGTCGCGCCGAGGGGCTGGTAGAGGCCGCCGATCACCTCCAGCTTCAACATCTCCTCCGCTGCCCGCATGTAGAGCTGGATCTGGAGGGACCCCTTCTGCTCGAACTTGGCGGCGTCGGTGACGCTGGCTCCGGTCTTGTAGTCGCGCACGACGGCGGCGCTGCCGTCGCGGGCGAGGTCGATGCGGTCGATCCGGCCGCGGAGGACGAAGTCGCCGAGGTCGAGCCCGCCGGAATCGTCGTCATCGCCCATGCCGAAGCCGCGCTCGAGCAGGTCGGGGCGGGGGCGGAGCTCGGTCTCCGACGCCGCCTCGTCGGAGAGGAAACGATTCACCTGTTCGCGGGCGCGGGCCAGGGCGGCGACCCGCTCAGGCCCGAGACGGGCCTCGCCCACGGCCTCGGCGAGCAGCTCGGAGAAGCGGGCCTTCCAGCGCCCGACGTCGCCCGGGCGGGGGATCGCCTCCTCGCCCGGCGCCTCCCCGTAGAGGCTGGCCAGGGCATCGTGGACGACTGCTCCGAGCCACAGCGGGTCGCTCTCGGGCTCGAGGCGCACCGGGTCCAGCTCGTGGTCGACGAACCACCGGTAGGGGCATTCGATCCAGCGCTCGAGTTGGTTCGCGCTGAGGACGCGGCGTTCACCCAGCGCCTCCAGCACCGCTTCAACGCGAAGGGGGCCGGGGAGTTTCGCCGAGTCCGGGACCGCCGCAAGCGCCGCAAGCACGCGTTCTGCCGGCGCTCCCGTGACCCCCACCGCGGCCAGCGTCGCGGCGGGATCGCCGCCGGCCCCGCGGGAGGCGAGCGAGCGCGCGAGCTCGCGCTCGCTCGGCGCCTCGCCCGGCTCGGGCACGACCTGCTCGAGCCCGCGCGAGCGGGTGAGCTCGGCCTCGGCGTCCTCCGGCGAGTCACCGAGCAGGTCGAGGACCTCGTCGATGAACGGCGAGCGGGCCAGCGCCAGGCCCTCGTCGTCGCAGCTGCGCCAGCAGAGGTAGAGGCGCTCGGTCGGGCGCGAGACGCAGGCCGCGAACAGGTAGCGCTCCTCGTCGGCCTGCTCGCGCCGCGCCAGCGCCGCGATTCCCAGGCGCGCGCGCCGGTCGTCTCCGAGCAGCGGGTCCGGGGGCGACGCGGCCGGGAACTCGCCGTCCTGAAGCCCGGCGCAGAAGAGGTAGCCGGCGCGCCCCGCGCGCAGCCGGTAGGGGCTGAGGATCCGCACGCGGCCATCGGTGGGCCCGCGCCAGACCCTGACCGAGGCGCCCTCGATCGCCTCGATCGCATCCTCCAGCCCCGGCTCGGGGCACCCTGGCAGCTCGCCCAGGGTGGCCAGCTCCTCCAGCAACTCCGCCGCCGCGACCGCCGCCCGCAGCTCCAGCGGGTGCAGCATGCCCGCCGCAGCCCCCGAGGCCCCGGACGCCGCCAGCGGCGCCTGCTCACGGTGGGCGCCCTCGGCGACCTCGCGCGCGATCACCGCCAGCGCCTGCAGGCGCTCAGCGCCGCCCCCGGCTGCGAGCAGCCGGGTGTAGTGGCGCGGCGCCCGTTCCCAGCCCTCGATCACCTCGCTCGGGGTGCGCACCTCGCCGCGGCGAATCCGCTCCTCGACGCGGTCGGCCATACCCGCCGGAAAGCTCGGATCGGCTCGCAGGTGGGCGAGCAGGTCCGCGGCCGTTCCGTTTGGCCCCGCCGCCCGGCAGACTTCCACCAGCGCGCGCCCGACCCCGGTGCGGTCGACCGGGGCCAAGGCCTCGAGCGCGACCGGGATCCCGTATCCCGAGAGGATCCCGGCGAGCACCTGGCCCGAGCCCGACGGGTTGCGGACGACGATCGCGATCTCGCCGGGATCGACGCCGTCGGCGAGCAGGCGGGCCAGCTCGAGCCCGATCGCCTCCGCCTCGCCGCGCTCGCCGGCGCACTCCATCAAGACCACGCCCTCGTCCGGCTCGACCGTGCCGGCCTCGGGCTCGAACAGGCCGCGGTCGAGATGGAGCAGCGATCGGTGCACGGTGTGGGCGGCCTCGGGGACGAGCTCGAGGTCGACCTCGGCCCCGAGCTCGTCGCGCAGCTCGCTGACCAGCGTCGCCCTCGCCGCGAGCGAGCGCCGGTCGGCGTAGTTGACCGCGACCGTGACCTCGGCCGTGCGCGCGAGCGCGGCGACCAGCTCGCGCTGGGCGACGGTGAGGTCGTCGAAGCCGTAGAGGCAGACGGGGCGCTCGCCCCAGGCGTCCGGGTTGGCGCGAAGCGCGGCGAGCGCAGCGTCGGCGAGTGCGCCGCGGTCGGTCCGGCCCGAGCGCCGGCGCAGGGCGACGTAGGCGCCGTAGAGCTCGGCCAGCTCCGCCTCGTGGGCGCCGTCGTCGAGCTCGCGGGAGTGCTCCGCGAGCTCGGACGGCGAGATCAGCGCCGCCTGCAGCTCCTCGATCAGGGAGTCGAGCGCCGGCGCGAAGCCCGGCCGCTGCGCCGATCGGTGCAGGCGCCGCAACTCGGTGGTGGAGATCGCGGCGCGCAGCAGGGCCAGCCGTTGCGGCCCGGTCAGCGTGGGGCCTGCGTCGAGCGCGAGCGCCGCGGCCACGTCCTCGAACAGCCAGCCGAAGGTGCGGATCGAGACCCCCAGGCTGGGCCGCTCGCCCGCGCAGAGCTAGCGCTCGAACCAGGCCGCGTCCTCGCCCGTCGGCACCACCAGCACCCGCAAGCGGTCCAGAGCCACGT
>JBKJZF010000064.1:0-8150 GCA_046715315.1 Solirubrobacterales bacterium
TCGACGCGGTCGTCTGAGGCGACCGCGCGATGGCGGGCAACCTGGTCTATACCGGCCCCTCCGAGGGGCACCTGTACCCAGTCGTCCCCTGCCAGTCCGGCCTCGCGGCCAATCGTCTGGCTTGCCTGGTAGCGGTTGGTCGGTCGGGAAGAGGTCGGCGCTGTGCTGCCTGGCCACAGGCGAGCGTCCTGCCTATGCGCCGAATGTGGCGCATGATGCGCCGAGCCCGGCGCGCCGCCCCCGGTGCGGGCGGTCCCCCGCGGCGCGATGAAGGCACCTAGTGCCTTTATTCAGGGCCGATCCCGGGCGATGCCTCCCGATCCAGCCAAACGAAAGCCCGGCACGTGCAGGGGCCTTCGAGGGTGGAGCTAGCCGGGCTCGAACCGACGACCTCCTGGGTGGACGTTGGGGGAGAAGCCGTCGAGGTAGGCGGTGAAGTCGGCGGTGAGCTGCTGGCGGTTGGTTGTGGTTGCGCAGGTCCCGGAGTGTGAAGGGCGGGGTGTTGTAGAAGGCCTGCCCGGCGGCGTCGCGCAAGGGCCGGTCCTGCTCGTTGATGCCCGCCTCGTCGAGCATCTTCTTGTTGTCGAGCACCTGTGCCTTGGTTGGCTCGAGCAGCGCGTCGAAGCGGCGCAGCACGACCATCGGCAGGATTACATCGCGGTATTTGCCGCGGACGTAGAGGTCGCGCAGGCCAAGTGAGGTTGCTCCACTGAGCCCGGTTCAGTAGCTGAAGACGGTGGCGTCGCCGTCGCCGATCCACTCGAACAGCGGCGAGGCGCCGGCGACCCGCGCATTCGCGACCAACGCCTCGGAGTCGAGCTTGCGGGCCTCGATACAGATCGGGCAGACGAGCAGCTCGCCGCCGGCCTCCGCGTACTGCTCGAACAGCTTCGCCAGTGGCGGGCAGCCGTCACAGGCGACCGCCGTGGCGGTGCCGGGCTGGGCGAGCCGCACCGCCTCCTTGGTGAGGAACATCGCCACCGGGCGTCCCTGCGATGCGGCGGCGCCGCCGACCAGGAAGGCCACCGTCACCCGCTCGGTGTCCTCGAGCCCCGTGGACAAATTGATCACGACCTTGCCACCGTTGCCGTTCTCACTCATCTTTGCTCCTCTTCTCAGGCCGCGGGCCTGAAGTTGTGATCGACGCTCTCCGGATCGTATTGCGCCTTGACCCGCCGCGAGGCGTGAGTCCGCCTTGGCCGGTGGTTCGAGCGGTCTGCGCAACGCTCAGGCCAATCGCCCGCCGACGTGGCTATTCCGCCCGCGTTTTCCCGGCAAAGACCTGACCCTGAAGCGACCAACCAGGCCGATGGAGCTAGCCGGGCTCGAACCGGCGACCTCCTGGGTGCGATCCAGGCGCCCTCCCAACTGCGCTATAGCCCCCTCTGGGGCCGGGGGGCTCGCCCGGCGGGGAGGACAAGAATAGCCGCCGGGCGTCGGCTCGCTTGCACCTTGCGGCCCCGGCCGAGCCGCGGCGAGTATCGCCCCCGCCGCGCCTAGGACGAGGCCTCCAGGCGGGCCGGCGCGACGCCCGGGTCCGGCCGCAGGGGAGCGAGCCCGGGCGGCGAAGGATTAGCGAGAATGGCGGTGCCTTTGCGGGCGCCGCCGGAGAATGGATCGACACGGGAAATCTGGGTAACCTTCGAATCGGTTCGAGAGCTATGGGAAACCTCGACGAGGCGATTCGACAGCACCTGGACCTGAAGCGCCGCCACGGCGCCCAGGACTCCGAGGTGAAGAAACTGGAAGACGAGGCATTCGGCCTGCCCACACGCCCGGGCGAGCCGGATTTCCCCGAATCCCAGGAGCACTCCGTCGTGCCCGCGGAAGGCGACGAGAAGGCTCCGGAGCTTGAGCCGGCGGACTCCGAGCAGCCCGCGGTCGAAGTCGCCGACCCTCCCGAGAAGGCTGCCGCCGACGTGCCGGCGCCGCCCCCCGTCGCCGAGCCCGCCGCCGAAGCTCCACCGCAGCCCGAGCCCGAGGCAGCTGAGCCCGCCCCCGAGCAGACCCCGGTCGAGGAATCCACTGAGGATTCCACCGAGTTCTACGACCACGCGGCGGTCGAGGAGGACGAGCTCGAGGACTCCGCCGACGACGAGCTGGAGGAGGACGAGGTCGCCGATGCGCCGCCGGCCTCCGAGGAGCACCCGATCACCTCGCTGGAGACGGTCGAGCACCCGATGGAGGAGTTGCTGGCCGAGGACGCGGCCGATGCCCCGGCCACCGACGAATCCCCGCCCACCGACGAGGAGCCCCTTCCGGAGGGCCCGCCCACCGACGAGGAGCCCCTGCCCGAGGCTCCGATCACGGGCGAGGAGGACTTGCCGCCCGAGGCGCCGGCCACCGGCGAGGAGGAGAGCCTGGAGGACGACCCCGACGGGGGCGACGTGCTCGAGGAGACGCCCGAGTTCCTCCGCGACCAGCCCGATGACGACGAGCTCTGGTTCGAGCAGGGCGAGCCCAAGGACTTCGACTTCGACTGATCAGGGCGCGCGGCGGACGGTCCGCCCGGGCCCGGCCTAGATGTAGCCGCGGATCCTGGCGGCTTCGACGACCCGCTCGATGCCGACGAGGTAGGCCGCTTGGCGCAGGTCGAGGCCCTCCTCCTTGGAGCGGGCCGAGACCTCCCGGTAGGCGCGACGCAGGATCGTGCCGAGCCGGTCGTTGACCTCGCGCTCGTCCCAGCGAAGGTGCTGGAGGTTCTGGACCAACTCGAAGTAGGAGGCGACGACGCCGCCGGCGTTGGCCATCACGTCGGGGATGGTGTAGACGTCCTTGCCGCGCAGGATCTCGTCGGCCGCCGGGGTGGTCGGGCTGTTGGCGCCCTCGACGATCACCTTGCACTGCATGCGATCGGCGTTGCCCTCGTGGATCATGCCCCCGAGCGCCGCCGGGATGAAGACGTCGCAGGGCACTTCGACCAGGTCGTCGCGGTCGATCGCCTCGGAGCCCTGGAACTCGGTGATCAGCCCCCCGGCGGCGATGTGGTCGTGCAGGGCGTTGGCGTCGATGCCCGCGTCGGAGCGAATCGCGCCGTTGGCATCCGAGACGGCGACCATCTTCGCTCCGAGCTGCTGCATGATCCGCGCCGCCCAGGAGCCGACGTTGCCGTAGCCCTGGACGGCGAAGGTGGTGTCGGCCGGGCTCAGCCCGACGTGGGGCGCGGCCTCGCGGAACATGTAGACACAGCCGCGGCCGGTGGCCGCCTCGCGGCCCAGCGACCCCTCCAGCTCCAGCGGCTTGCCGGTGCAGATCGCCGGCGTGTGGCCGTGCAGCTTCCCGTACTCGTCCATCATCCAGGCCATCACCTGGGCGTTGGTGCCGACGTCGGGAGCCGGGATGTCACGCGTCGGCCCCAGCACCTTCTCGATCTTGTCCATGAATGAGCGGGTGATGGCCTGCAACTCCGAGCGCTCCAGCTTGTCCGAGGGGCAGTTGACGCCCCCCTTCGCACCGCCGAAGGGGACGCCGGCGACGGCGGTCTTCCAGGTCATCAGCGAGGCCAGGGCGCGGACCTCGTCGACGTCGACCTCGGGGTGGTAGCGGATGCCGCCCTTGTAGGGGCCGCGGGCGCCGTTGTGCTGGATGCGGTAGCCGGAGAAGACGTGGACCTTGCCGTCGGCCAGCTTCACCGGGATCTGCACCGTGACCTCGCGGTAGGGGGTCCAGAAGACCACTCGCAGGTCGTCGGCCATGCCCATATGCTCGGCGGCCTTGTCGAAGTAATGGCGGACGATCTCGAGGTTGGAGACCTCGGCCGCCTGGCCCGCCTTCGGCCCGCCGCTCGCGCGTGCCTCCGCTGCGGCGGCCTCGGCAGCCTGCGGGGACTTGTCCGTGTCCGCGCGCTCTCCCACCGCAGTGTCGGTATCAGCCATCGGTTTCCTCCACGATCGGGTCCCGCTGCCTCGGGGCGGCCATCCTCTCACAGCCCGGCCGGGCCTACAATCGGGCGTCTGGGGCCATAGCTCAGTTGGGAGAGCGCGGCGTTTGCAACGCCGAGGTCGCCGGTTCGAGCCCGGCTGGCTCCACTGTGGTTGCGCTCGGCCGTAGCGGTGGTACGGTGGCTGGCGTAAAGGCAGGAGGGAGAGTCATCAGGTTCAAGCTGGTTCCGGCGGCGTTCGTCATCGCCTTCATCGGCGCGATCGCCCTCCCGGGAATCGCCGTCGCGGGTGGCGGCGCGGCGAGAGGCACGACCGGCCGGCGCCTGGGCCTGCCGGCGCCCTACCCGGGCTGATCCGTGGCGCTAACGGCGGGGCGGGTTTCGCATCGCCCCGATCAGGCCGAGCATGATCATCCCGGTGATCGCCAGCGAGATGATTCCGAGCAGCACCCCGGTGGTGCTGACCGCCTCGAAGATCGCGACCACCGAGAGCCCGGCGAAGAGGATGCAGAAGGTCAGGCCCGCTGCGAGGATGGCCGTGCGGACGTCGTCGCTCATCCGGCGCCTCGGAGTCGGAGCGCTCTGGTGGGTGGGCTCATCTCAGTCTCCGTAGGCGGGCGAGGTGGTGGACCGTCCGCTTCGGTGGCGGTTGGCGAACAGCTTGATCGCCGCCAGCCCGAAGAGGAACCCCCCGACATGGGCAAGGTAGGCGATTCCCCCGTCGGCACCCACCAGGTCGGAGGCTCCGAGCTGGCCGAAGGCGGGTATCGCCTGTAGGGCGAACCAGATCCCGAGCATGATCAGAGCCGGGATCTCGATGAAGGTGAAGAAGAAGACGACGATGATCATCGTCAGCACCCGCGCTCGCGGGTGCAGGAGTATGTAGCCGCCCAGGACCCCCGAGACGGCGCCGCTGGCGCCGATCGTCGGGATCGTCGACTGCGGTTCGAGCAGGGATTGCGCGTAGACGGCGACGATCCCGGCGAGCAGGTAGAAGGCGAGGAACCGCGGCCGGCCCATCGAGTCCTCGATGTTGTTCCCGAAGACCCAGAGGAACAGCATGTTCCCGGCGATGTGCAGGATGCCGGCGTGCATGAACATCGAGGTGAACACGGTCACCCACCACGGCGGGCTGTCTAGCGGCGCCAGCGGGGCGCCCCCCTCCTCATCCAGCTCCTCGGCCTCGCCGTAGGAGGCCTGGCCCTCGCAGACGATGTCGACTTTGGGGCGCTTGCCCTCGCGAGGCACCGCGCCGACGGCGCAGTCCTCGCCGGGGTGCACCACGCGGTAGGGGATGGCCCCGAACTCGAGCGCGTTGAGGTCGCGCTCGGTGACGCCCAGGTCGCGCATCTCGGGGCTCGAGTAGCCGTCGCTGGAGAAGGTCAGCTGCCAGGCGAAGAAGGCGACGTTCACCGCGATCAGCAGCACCGTGAGGATCGGGAACCGCGAGGTCGGGATGTTGTCCTTGAGCGGGATCAAGCGGGCGGAAGCCTATTCAGGGCGCGCGTTTTCCAGGGGAAGCTCGGAGAGACGAACGCCCCGCCGGGCCGCGGCGGGCGCTCGGCCCGGAGTCTGTGCTCAGGGGCTAGTAGTCGGGGGAGTCTTGCTGGGCGTCCTGGATTGCCTGCTCGGCCGCGTCCTGGGCCTCCTGGCCCTGCTGCTGAGCGTCGTCGATGGCGTTCTGCGCCTCGTCGCTGAGCTCGTCGGCCTGATTCTGGGCGTTGTCGATCGCCTCGCTGGCGGCGTCGGTGACCTGGTCCGCCTGGTCGTCCCCGCAGCCCGACCAGGCCGCGCCGGCCAGGGCGATCGAGAGCGTCGCCGCGGCCGTGGCTACACGCCTGCGGCGGATTGAGCTGGTTCCCATCAGGGTGACCTCCCTAGGTCGTTGTGCCGAGGCCGCCCTGGCTCCCCATGCGCTGCTCGGCGAGACAGCGGGCCGATCCTAGCGCGGCATTGAGCGCTCGTCAGGCGAGGGCGGCAGCGCGGCTTTCCCCGGCCTCGCGCGCCGACTCGTCGGCGTGGTAGGAGCTGCGCACCAAGGGCCCCGCAGCCACCGAAGCGAACCCCATCCCTAGCGCCGCCTCGCGCAGCGCCTCGAACTCCTCGGGGTGCCAGTAGCGCACCACCGGCAGGTGCTGTTCGGTCGGGCGCAGGTACTGGCCGACGGTGAGGATCTCGACCTGGTGCTCGCGGAGGACGCCGAAGGTCTCGACCATCTCCTCGAAGGTCTCGCCAAGCCCGACCATCAGGCCCGACTTGGTGGTCACCTCGTCACCGCCCATCTGCTTTCCCATTCGCAAGACGCGGGCCGAGCGCATGAAGTCCGACCCGCGCCTCGCCTTGGGGTAAAGGCGGGGAACGGTCTCGACGTTGTGGTTGAAGACGTCGGGGCGCTCGGCGATCACCCGTGCCAGCGGCATCTCCTGGCCGCGGAAATCGGGGGTCAGGACCTCGACCTTGCACTGCGGCGCCATCATCCGGATCGAGCGGATCACGCCGACGAAGGCCGAGGCGCCGTAGTCGGGCAGATCGTCGCGGTCGACCGAGGTGACCACCGCGTGGCGCAGACCCATCCGCTTGACCTGGTTGGCGACTCGCAGCGGCTCCAGGGGGTCGTTCCAGGTCGGCTTGCCCGTCTGCACGTTGCAAAAGCCGCAGCGGCGGGTGCAGACGTCGCCCAAGATCATGAAGGTCGCGGTGCCCCGCTCCCAGCACTCGCCGACGTTGGGGCAGTTTGCCTCCTCGCAGACGGTGTGCAGGTTGTCGGCTTGGATCGTCGACTTCAGCCGGCGGTAGTTGGGCCCGCCGGGGGCGGGGACCTTCAGCCAGCGGGGCTTGCGCTGGCGAAACGGGAGCCCGTCGGCGATCTGGCCGCCGCCCGGGTTGGCCCGCGAGCGGGTCACATGGACGCGCTCGGTCACCTCCGTCGAGGATGCGGCGCCGTTGCCGTTGGTCCCGCTCATCGGCTCCTACGGTACCGGTGCCGGCGTCTCGCCCACGAGGGCGCCGACCCCGTCCACCAGCTCGCTCAACCGTGCCGCCTCGACCTCGACCGGCTGACGCTCGTAGACCTCGCCGAAGCGGTTGCGGACCGTGGTCGCGAACGCGTCCAGGTCCTGCTCGGCGCGATGCTCGCGCGTGAGCGACGTCATCCGGCAGGCCTCGATCCCGCAGGGAACGACCCACTCGAACGGCTGCAGGTCGTTGTTGACGTTGATCGCGAAGCCGTGGGTGGTGATCGCACGGTTGACGTGGACTCCGATCGAGCCCACCTTTCGCTCCTCGACCCAGACGCCGGTGAGCCCGTCCACGGTCGCGGCCTCGACGCCGTGGTCGCCCAGGGCGGAGATCATCACTCGCTCCATCCGCCTGATGTAGGCGCGCACATCGCGGCCGTAGGGCTCGAGGTCCATGATCGGATAGCCGACGAGCTGGCCGGGGCCGTGGTAGGTCACCCGTCCGCCGCGATCTGTCTCGGTGACCTCGATGCCCTGCATCCGGTACCAGTCCTCGCCCATCGGCAGCTCGTCAGGGGTGGAGCGGCGCCCCTTCGTGTAGACGGGAGGGTGCTCGAGCAACAGCAGCACGTCGGGGACCTCGCCCGCGTGACGAGCGCTCTCCAGCTGCTCCTGCGCCTGCCGCGCCTCGGAGTAGGGGACCTGACCGCTTCGTATGACCCAGACCTCGTCCGCCATCGGCTCAGTTTCTCACGCTGGAGGCGTCGAGCCGGAGCCGGTCCGCGCGCCGCGTAGGCGGCGAGAGGCCATGGCGCGGGCGGCGTCCAGCGGGGTCACCCGCTCCACCCGCGCGACCTCGAGGACCCGGTCCATCGTCGACTCGATGCCCAGCGCCATCTCCAGGGCCCGCTCGGGGCCGTATCCGCGGATCTCGCGAAAGACGTTGATCAGGCCGCCGGCGTTGACGATGAAGTCGGGCGCGACGAGGATCCCCCGGTCGGCGAGCGAGGCCGCCAGGGACTCGTCGGCGAGCTGGTTGTTGGCAGCCCCGCAGACGATCTCGGATCGCAACGCCTCCGCGGTCGAGGCGTCGATGGCGCCGCCGAGCGCGCATGGCGCGAGCACGTCGCACTCGGACCGCAGCGCCTCGTCGGGCTCGAGCCAGGCCGCGTCCAGCGCTCGCGCGACGGCGTGCTTGGCGGGGTCGATGTCGGAGACCGCGAGCCGAGCCCCGCAGGCGACCAGGCGCCGGGCGCGCCCGGCGCCGCCGTGGCCGCGCCCGATCACGGTCACCCGCCGGCCGGCGAGGTCGG
>JBKJZF010000065.1:0-8726 GCA_046715315.1 Solirubrobacterales bacterium
GTTGGGGCCGATCAGCCGCACGCCGGCCTCCTTGGCCTTCCAGTAGACGCGCATCATCTCGAGCACCGGAATCCCCTCGGTGATCGCGACCACCGTCTCGACCCCGGCGTCGATCGCCTCCTCGATCGCGGCCGCGGCGAAGCGCGCCGGGACGAAGATCATCGAGGTGTTGGCGGCGGCGGCGGAGACCGCCTCGGCGATCGCGTCGTAGATCGGAACGCCCTCGACCTCCTGGCCGCCCTTGCCGGGCGTTACCCCGGCGACCAGGTCGGTGCCGTACGCGCGGTTGCGCAGCCCGTGGAAGCTGCCCTCGCGGCCGGTCAGCCCGGAGACGACGAGCTTGGTCTCGTCGCCGACGATGATGCTCACGAATCACCTGCGGCGGCTTCGCCGCCTGACACGCCAGTTTCGGTGCTAAAGCACCTCATCACGCTAACTCCACCACCTTCTCGGCGCCGCCGAGCATCGTCTTCTGGAGATGGAGGTTGGAGAGGTCCGCCTCGGCGAGGATCCTCAGGCCATCCTCCGAGTTGGTCCCGTCGAGGCGGACGACCAGCGGCGCCGAGATCTCGATCCGCTGCGAGGCCTCGACGATTCCCTTGGCGATCTCGTCGCAGCGGGTGATGCCGCCGAAGATGTTGAACAGGATCGCGGTCACCTTCTCATCCGAGGTGATCACCTCGAGCGCGTCGACGATCGCCTCGGCCTTGGAGCCGCCCCCGGCGTCGAGGAAGTTGGCGGGCTTGCCGCCGGCCTGGGCGACCACGTCGAGCGTCGACATGCACAGCCCGGCGCCGTTGGCGAGGACGCCGATGTTGCCGTCGAGCTTGACGTAGGTGAGCCCCTTCTCCTTCGCCATCCGCTCCTGTGGGTCCTCGGCGGAGCGGTCGCGAAGCTCGGCCAGCTCGGGATGGCGAAAGAGAGCGTTGCCGTCGATCGTCACCTTCGAGTCGAGCGCCACCACCTCGCGATCCTTGGTCACGATCAGCGGGTTGATCTCGATCAGGGTCGCGTCCTCGGCGACGACCACGTCGGCGAGCTTGACCAGCATCGCCGCCACCTGGTCGGTGACGTCCTCGTCGATCCCGGCGTCGATCGCAAGCTCCTGGGCGAGCTCGGTCGTCATTCCCGAATCCGGCTCGATCTGGCGCTTGACCAGGGCGTCGGGGTCGGATTCGGCGACTTCCTCGACGTCCATCCCGCCCATCCGCGAGACGATCGCCAGCAGCTTCTTGGCCGAGCGGTCGAGGATGATCGAGGCGTAGTACTCGGCGTCGATCTCGGAGGCCTGCTCGATCCAGAGGTCGTGAACGGTGAAGCCGCGGATGTCCATGCCGAGGATCGCCTCGGCGTGGGCCCGGGCCTCGGCCTGGTCGCGGGCGAGCTTGATCCCCCCCGCCTTGCCGCGGCCGCCGATCGCGACCTGCGCCTTGACCACACAGGGGTAGCCGATCTCGTCGGCGGCGTCGACGGCGGCGTCGACGGTCGCCGCGTGGCGCCCATCGGGGACGGCGACGCCGTGCTTGGCGAACAGCTGCTTGCCCTGATACTCGAGAAGATCCATGGGTCCGGAGGGCGCGAGCCTATCCAAACCCGGAACCTTCATAATCCCGCGCCGCTATGCCCCTGCCGAAACTCAAAGACATCCAGTTCGTGACCACGGACTGCTACGGGACGCTGGTCGACTGGGAGAAGGGGATCATCGACACGTTCAAGCGAGAGGCCGCCAAGGACGGCTTCTCCTTCGACCAACAGCAGTTCATCCACCGCTTCTTCGAGGTCCAGGCAGAGATCATGAGGGGCTCCTACGAGCTCTACGCCGAGGTGCTGCGCCGCACGGCCGTCAAGGTCGCCCGCGAGCTCGGCTGGGAGCTGGAGCCCTCACGCGCCCAGTTCCTTCCGGACAGCGTCAGCGACTGGGCGCCGTTTCGCGAGGCGAACGCCGCCATGGACCGGCTGAAGAAGCGCTACGACGTCGGCATCATCTCCAACGTCGACGACAAGCTGCTCGGGATCTCCCGCCGCCACCTGCGGACGGAGCTCGACCTGGTGGTCACCGCTCAGCAGGTGCGCAGCTACAAGCCCGAGCCCGCCCACTTCAAGGAGGCCGCCCGGCGGCTGGGGGGCAAGAAGGGCTGGGTCCACATCGGCTCGGGCTACGAGTCCGACATCGGGCCGGTGCTGAAGATGAACGTGCCGGTGATCTGGGTCAACCGCCACGGCGAGAAGCTCGAGGGCCGAAGGAAGGCCACAACCGAGGTCAAGACCTTCCGCGGCGCCGCGGCCAGGCTCGGCGCCAAGTAGGCGCCCGCATGGCGCCCGACGCGCCACCCGTCGAACCAGCAGCCGGCCGGGACGCGCCGGCCGACCCCGCCGACGAGGCGATGATCGCCCGGGCGCACGAGCGCTTCGCCGCCGAGCGCCGCCGCGCCGAGCGCCGCCCGGAGGACGGCGGCGACCCTGGCGTCCTCCCGAACCTGATCGTGATCGGTGGGCTCAAATGCGGGACGACCAGCCTGCATCACTACCTCAACCTCCACCCCGAGGTGACGATGTCGCGCCCGAAGGAGCTCAACTTCTTCGTCACCGAGCTCAACTGGCAGCTCGGCCCCGAGTGGTACGGCTCCCATTTCGACTCCGCCGCGGCGGTCCGCGGCGAGACCTCGCCCCACTACACCGACCGCCCTCGCCTCGACGGGGTCCCCGCGCGGATGCGCACGCTGCTGCCGCATGCCCGCCTCGTCTACATGGTGCGCGACCCGATCGACCGCATGCTCTCCCACTACCTGCACAACGTCGGCGGCGGCTATGAGGCCCGGCCGCTGGCCGACGCGCTCGGCGAGGAGCGCTCGGCCTACGTCGACCGCAGCCGGTACGCCTTCCAGCTCGATCCCTACCTCGAGGCCTTCGGCCCCGAGCGGATCGAGATCGTCTCGCGCGAGGAACTGAAGAACGAGCGCGTCGAGACGATGCGCCGGCTGTTCGCCTTCCTCGGCGTCGATCCCGAGTTCACCTCAGAGGAGTTCGAGCGCGAGTGGGAGACGGGCGGGGCCAAGTCCGGCGGCAGATTCCGCCTGATGGACCGCGCCGTGCGCCTCCCCGGTCTGCGCGCACTCGACCGTAACTTCGACCGCTTGCCCGAGCGCCTGCGATGGCGGGTCGAGAAGATCGTTCACGACCCGGGCTCCGGGCCGGCGCCCAGGCCCGGGCTTGGGGAGGGGATGCGCGCCAGGTTGAGCGAGCTGTTCCGCGACGATGTCGGCCGGCTCGAGCAGATCGCCGGCCGCCGCTTCGGCTGGCTCTAGCTCGGGATGCGGGCGCCGTCGGCGCCCGGGAGGCCGAGGTCGATCGCGCCGGCGGGAAGCGCGAGCAGCTCAGCGATCTTCTCCGGGGCGATCGGCCGCTCGAAGTAGAAGCCCTGCGCCAGCCCGCAGTGCAGGCGGCGCAGTTCGATCGCCTCCGCCTCGCGCTCGACGCCCTCGGCGACCGGCTCGATCCCGAGCCTCGAGCACATCACCAGGATCGCCTCGACGATCGCCGACTGGTGCGCGACGCGGTCGAGGCCGTCGATGAAGCTGCGGTCGATCTTGAGGATGTCCAGAGGCAGGCGGCGGAGGTAGCTGAGCGAGGAGTAGCCGGTGCCGAAGTCGTCGATCGAGACGCGCACGCCCCACTCGCGAAGCTGGCCCAGCTTCGCGATCGCGCTCTCGTTCTCGAGCACGACGCTCTCGGTCAGCTCGAGCACCAGGCTCTCCGGGTCGAGGCCCGACTCGAGCAGCGCCAGCTCGACGTCCTCGACCAGGCCCGGATGCTCGAGCTGGGTGGTCGAGAGGTTGACGACCATCTGCGGCGGGTCGCTGCGCGGGAAGCGCCGGTGCCACTCGCTCGCCTGGGCGCAGGCGGTGCGCAGCACCCAGGTGCCGATCGGCCCCATGAAGCCGCGCTCCTCCGCGAGCCCGATGAATCGGCCCGGCGGCAGCACCCCGTGCTTGGGATGACGCCAGCGGACGAGGGCCTCGGTGCCGCGGATCGCCTCCGGGCCGAGCGAGACGATCGGCTGGTACTCGAGGAAGAGCTGATTTCGGTCGACGGCGTCGCGAAGGTCGTTCTCCAGGTCCATCCGTTCCAGCAGCGCGGCCCGCATGCTCGGCTCGAAGAACTCGAAGCTGCCCCTGCCATTGGCCTTGGCCGCGTACATCGCCACGTCGGCGGCCCGCAGCAGCTCCTCGGCGGTGGTCCCGGCCTCCGGGCTGAGGGCGATTCCCATGCTCGCCCGGGCGATCACCTGCTGTTCTCCGACCTGGAGCGAGGTCTCGAGCGCAGCGAGGATCCGCTTCGCCATCGCGGCCGCGCCGGCCGCGTCCTCAGCGTCCTCGATCAGCACCGCGAACTCGTCGCCCCCGAGCCTGGCGACGGTGTCGGTGTCGCGCATGCAGTTGAGCAGCCTCGCGCCGACGGCCGCCAGCAGCTCGTCGCCGCGGCCGTGGCCGAGGCTGTCGTTGATGCTCTTGAACTCGTCCAGGTCGAGGAAGAGGACCGCGATCGAGTCGGCCCGCCGGGTCGCGCGACGCAGCGCGTGAGCGAGCCGGTCGGCGAACAGGGCCCGGTTGGGGAGGTTGGTCAGGGGGTCGTGGAAGGCGCGGAAGGTGAGCGCCTCTTCGAGCTGCTTGCGCTCGGTGATGTCGCGGGTGTTGACCACCAGCCCTTCGACGGCAGGGTGGTGCAGGAGGTTCGTCGCGATCGCCTCGACGTGGCGCCAGCCGCCGGTGCGGCTGCGGACCCGGCCCTCGACCGAGAGCGTCGTCCCGGGCTTGCGCATCAGCTCTGCGGCCGCAGCGGTCGCCCGGGCGATGTCGCCGTCGTGGATCAAATCGGTGCGGATGCGCCCCTCGATCTCGTCCGGCTCGTAGCCGAAGACGGCGAAGGTCGAGGGGCTCTGATAGCCGACCTCTCCCCGGGCGTCGATCACGGTGATCACGTCCGAGGCGTGCTGGACGAGCGAGCGAAAGCGTGCCTCGCTGCGGCGCAGGTCGTCGGTTCGAGCGCCCACCTTCGCCTCGAGCCGCCGCCAGAAGCTGATGTTCTCAACCAGCGCCAGGATCTGGCGGATCACGACCAGGACGATGATCGCCGCGGCGTTGGCGATCACGAAACCCGTGAACTCGCCCTGGAGCGCCCCGACCGCGGCGGCGACCACCGCGATCGCGAACGGGACCGAGGGGATGAAGACCGACGCCCGGGTCGGCAGGCCGGGCTCGACCTCATCGTGGTCCTCGACCGGAAGGGTGCCGTGGGCCGCGAGCGCCGTCGCCAGCCAGGCCGCCGTGCAGACCGCGAGCAAAGCCGCGGCCTGCGCCGAGCCCGGTTCGAAGGCCAGCCAGGTCAGCGCGCAGGCCGAGACCGCCATCGCCGTCAGGCTCGCGGCGACCAGGGTCAGCGGCCGGCGCGCGATCTCCCGCGCCCGGGTGAGGATCACGATCGCGGTCGCGCCGACGGTGAGCTGCGTCGTCACGGCCGCCAGCAGGAAGGTCTCGCGGGCGGCGCCGGAGTAGGCGGCGCCGAGGCCGGCAAGCCAGGCAACCAGCAGCGCCGAGGCCGCGACGATCAGCCCGTCGACCAGCGTCCGGGCGCCACTGGAGAAGTGGCGCGGGGCGTCAGGCGAGAGCGCGAGCGCGGCGCCCGCGGTCAGGCCGCCCAGCATCCAGCCGACGCTCGCCCAGGCGGCGGGGACTCCCTCGCCCGAGCCCAGCCAGGCGGCGGTGCAGACCGCCCAGATGAAGGAGGCGGCAGCGAACGTGAGCCTGCGGACGCGCAGCCGCCCCTCCGTCCCCCGGGCTGCGGATACGCACACGGCGGCGGCAGCAACGGCGACGAGCACCGACAGCCCTACCAGCCCGTCGACGAACGGGTTCGCGCTCACGGGCCTCTATCGACCGATCTGGCGCCTCCTTTACCCGTGGGCCGTGCCTGGGGACGCGTGGGCGCACGCGCGCCTAAGCTTCAGCGCGATGCGCCGTCTGCTGCCCGAGCCCGCCCAGACCACCGTCGCCGAGCAGGTGGACGAGCTCGACTTCGTCTCGCTCGCCCACGACGACCGCCCCTATACGGTCACCAACTTCGCCCTCACGCTCGACGGCCGGGCGACGATCTCGGGGCGCTCCGGAGCGATCGGCAGCGACTCCGACACGGAGATGCTGGTCAGGCTGCGCACCACCGTCGACGCGATCATGATCGGCGCAGGGACGATGCGCGCCGAGCGCTACGGGCACCCCGTGGCGGATCAGCACAAGCGTGCGCGGCGGGAGCGCCGCGGGCTCCTGCACGACCCGCTGATGTGCATCGTCAGCAACAGCCTCGACCTTCCCTGGGACGCGGACCTGTTCACCGGCGGCCAGGGGCGGGTCGTGGTCTTCAGCGCGAGCGAGCAGGACCCCCCGCCCACCGAGACGCCGGTGCGGGTCGTCCGCCACCAGGGCAGGGTCGACCTGCCGGAGGCGTTTCGCTACCTGCGCCGGGAGCGCGGCGTCCGCGCCCTGCTGTCGGAGGGAGGGCCGCATCTGCACGCCGAGATGATCGCGGCGGGGCTCGTCGACGAGCTCTTCGTCACGCTCGCCCCGAAGCTGATCGGCGGCGACGGCCCGCATCTGGCCGAGGGGCTTGCCGAGCGCGAGCGCCCGCTGGAGCTGGCCTGGTTGCTGGAGGACGAGAGCGAGCTGTTCGCCCGCTACCGCGTCAGGCGGTAGATGGTTCGGGCCCCATTCGCTCGGGCGCGGGCGGGATCTCGCCGCGCTCCTCGACCCGGGCCTCGCCGCGGCGCAGCATCCGCAGGAAGATGATCGTGCCCCCGAGGATCGCCGCGAGGCCGAGCGAGAGCTGGACGCTGACGATCCCCTCCCGAGTCCAGTAGACGTCGCGCAGGTCCAAGAGCAGCGCCGCCTCGTCGAAGGTGACGCCGATGCCGGCCCCGAAGGGCACGGCGAGGACCTGCTCGAGCCTGGGGTTCTGCGCGACCAGGCCGGCGCCGCCGGCGGCGAAGGCGATCAGGATCCCGGGCACGAAGTGGTGGATGTGCCGGCCGCCGACGCGAACGTTGCCGGTCGGCCACCAGCCGCCGCGGATGCCGGCCGTCGAGATCCGCATCAGCGCGAACCCGCCGACGAACCCGGAGAGGATGTTGAACAGCATGGTCTCGCCGCGGGGGGTCGCCTCGTATCCCTCGATCGCCACCGCGACCGTGTCCTGGGTGGCCTCGCCGGTCGCGAACAGGGCGTGCTCGGCCGAGTCGAAGACGCTCTCGGCCTGGGGTTTTTCTCCTGCGCGGCGCCGGGTGAGCCGCAGCAGCTCGCCGATCAGCACCGCCCCGGCCGTCGCCGTGGCCACTCCGGCGAGGCCCAGGGTGAGGCGATCCCCGCGGCCTCGATCGCCTCGCCCCGGCAGGCGCTGGCGGAGCGCTCCCACGTCAGAGCCGGACCAGGTTGGGAGCGGAGATGCCGCCGGTGACGCCGCGGAAATCGACGACCAGCGGCGCCTCGGCGACGACGCGCCGGTAGTCGATCTCGGGGTGGGCGGTGACGATGCAGGCGACATCGCAAGCCGCCACGGAGGCATCGAGGGGGTCCGAGCCCAGCCCCAGCTCCGCGACCTCGGGAACGTGAGGGTCGTGGTAGGAGACCTCGGCCCCGAGCTCGCGCAGCAGGCGCGCGACCTTGATCGCGGGCGACTCGCGCACGTCCCCGACCCCGGCCTTGTAGGCGATCCCCAGCAGCAGCACCCGCGAGCCCTTGACCGGCTTGGCGACGTCGTTGAGGGCTCGCTGGACCTTCTCGACGCAGAAGTGCGGCTGATTCTGGTTGATCTTGCCGGCGAGCTCGATGAACTCGGTGGGGAAGTCGTACTCGCGCGCCTTGAAGGCGAGGTAGAAGGGGTCCACCGGCAGGCAGTGGCCGCCCATCCCCGGCCCGGGGTCGAAGCGCATGAACCCGAACGGCTTCGTCGACGCCGCCTCGATCACCTCCCAGACGTCGATCTCCATCCGGTCGCAGAGCACGGCCAGCTCGTTGACCAAGGCGATGTTGACCGAGCGGAAGATGTTCTCGAGGAGCTTCGCCAGCTCGGCCGCCTCCGGGGTCGAGACCGCCACGACTCCGTCGCAGACCGCCTCATACAGCGCGACCGCGCGGTCGCGGCAGGCGTCGGTGAGCCCGCCGACGATCTTCGGAGTCGTCCTGATCGTGTGGTCGGTGCGACCCGGGTCGATGCGCTCCGGCGAGAACGCGAGGTTGAAGTCCCGCCCGGCTGCCAGCCCGGACTCCTCCAGGATCGGGCGCAGGCGCTCGCGGGTGGTCCCCGGGTAGGTGGTGGACTCGAGCACCACCAGCTGCCCCTCTCGCAGCACCGCCGCGAGCCCGGTGGCGGCGTCGACGATGAAGCTGAGGTCCGGCTCGCGCTGGTTGGCCAGCGGGGTCGGCACGCAGATCAGCAGCGCGTCGCAGGTGCCGAGGTGCTCGTAGGAGGTCGTCGCGGTGAAACGCGGGGCGACCTCGCGCAGCCGCTCGGAGGAGATGTCCTCGACCTCGGACTCCGAGCGGCGCAGGAGCTCGACCTTGCGGGAGTCGGTGTCGACGCCGATCACGTCCGCTCCTGACTCGGCGAACGCGACCGCCAGCGGCAGGCCGACGTAGCCGAGGCCGATGATGCCGACCTTCATAGCGACCGAAGTGTAGAAG
>JBKJZF010000066.1:0-2668 GCA_046715315.1 Solirubrobacterales bacterium
GCCAGGTAGCGATCGCGCAAGCCGTTGACCGCGAGCCCCTCGAGCTGGCCGCGGAGCTGGGCGGCGGCGGTCGGCGGGGTGCCGGGGGGCGCAGCTCGCAGTGTCTGGGCGATGCCCTCGTCGAGGCGGGTGATCTCGTCGTCAAACGGCGCCAGGTCGGGTCGCATCGCGGTCCACAGGTCTCCGCCGGGACTGCCGCGCCGCCCGACCTCGCTGGTCGCCTGACCCTCGAAGAAGCCGCGGACGCCGGCCGTGGCGCTGGACGAGTAGTAGTTGCGCGACGGCCTCAGTGTGGCGAAGCTCTCGCCGTCGCGATCGACGTCGAGCTGTGCGCCGAGGGTCAGACGCTGCTCGGCCGAGTCGATCGTCGCCGAGGGCTCGACGTAGGTCACCCGGTAGTCGCCGACGGTCGCCGACTCGCCCGGGCGCAGACGGACGTCGGAGCTGGTCTGGAAGCTGGACGACGCGGCGACGGCGACGAGCAGGATCGCGATGCCGGCGTGGGCGATGTAGCCGCCGTAGCGGCGCCGGTTGCGGGCCACTACGCGCGCCAGCGCGGCGCCGTAGCCGCCGCCGGTCAGCGCCCGCTGCGCCGCCGCCGCCCGGGCGAACTCGGATCCCAGCGCCGTCAGGGTGAACGCGGCGAAGGTGAACACCAGCAGCGCCGCCGGCTCGGAGAGCGCGTCGCTGACCAGCGCCAGGACGACGGCCGCCGCCACTGCCACGGCCGCCGGGAGCGCGACCAGGCGCCAGAGGCGACCGGCGCTGACCTGTCTCCAGGCCAGCAGCGGGCCGATCCCGGTGAACAGCACCAGCAGGATCGCCAGCGGCGTGGTGACGGCGTTGAAGAAGGGCGGGCCCACCGAGCGCTCGGTGCCGGTCAGCGCATCGGAGATCAGCGGGAAGAACGTCCCCCAGAAGATCACCGCGCAGAGCCCGACCAAGAGCAGGTTGTTGACCAGGAAGACCGCCTCGCGCGAGGCCAGCGACTCGATCCGCCGCTCGCCGCGCAGATCGTCCAGGCGGGAGACGATCAGGACCGCCGAGCCGATGATCACCACCGCGATCAGGCCGAGCAGCGGCCCCCCCACCTTGGAGACGCCGAAGGCGTGGGTCGACTGCAGGACCCCCGAGCGCACCAGGAACGTCCCCACCAGGCAGAGCGCGAAGGTGGCGACGATCAGGGTGACGTTCCAGGTGCGCAGCATCCCGCGCTTTTCTTGGACCATCACCGAGTGCAGGAAGGCGGTGCCGATCAGCCACGGCATCAGCGAGGCGTTCTCGACCGGGTCCCAGCCCCAGTAGCCGCCCCACCCGAGCTCGTTGTACGACCAGAACGAGCCCAGCAGGACCCCCACCCCCAGGAAGAGCCAGGCCACCAGCGCGAAGCGCCGCGTGGCTCGGATCCAGCTGGCGTCGAGGCGCCGGGTCACCAGCGCGGCGATCGCGAAGGCGAAGGGAATCGCGAACAGCACGTAGCCCGAGTAGAGCATCGGCGGGTGGATCGCCATCGCCGGATGGCGCAGCAGCGGGGTCAGCCCGACCCCCTCCACCGGCGCTGGGTCGAGGCGGGCGAAGGGGAAGGAATCGGCCGCCGGCGAGATCACCCCGAACAGCATCAGCCCGCCGAAGAAGGCGGCGAGCGCCGCGAGAACCGCGGTCGCCCAGGGCACCAGCTCGCGCAGGCGGTTGCGCGTGAGCATCAGCACGCCGGAGGTGGCGAGCGACAGGACCCATGCCCAGAGCAGCAGCGAGCCGGCCTGGCTCGACCACATCGCGGTCAGCTTGTAGCCGACGGGGGTCGTGGTCGAGGAATGGTCGGCGACCAGCCCGACCGAGAAGTCGTCGCGGAGGAAGGAGATCTCGAGCGTGACCACGCAGACCGTCAGCAGCGCCGCCATCGCGTAGATCGCCCGGCGCGACGAGTCGCGATAGCGGCGGTCGCCGTTGCGGGCGACGATCGCCGCCCAGACCGCGTACAGCGCGCAGAGGAAGGCGCAGCCCAAGGCGACGGCGCCGAGCGTCGGGATCATTGCTCGATGATCACCTGGTCGGGGTTCTGCTCGGCCTCGGCGGCGAACTTGGACGGGCATTTGGTGATCAGGCTGTCCCGTTCGCCGACCAGGGTCCCGTCGCGCAGCTCGCCGCTGATGATCACCTCGCGCCCCTCGCGAAACGGGTCGGGCACCGTGCCCGAATAGGAGACGGGGACGGTTGTCGAGCCGCTCTCAAGGTCGGCGATCTCGAAGCGCAGCTCCTCCCCGGAGTTCGAGACGGAGTCGTCGACGACGGTGCCGTAGACGTCGTAGCTGGAGCCGGGGCCGGCCGCCACCAGCTCGGATGGGCTCTTCGTCTCGCTGGAGGCGCTGAAGGAGACGTAGACGAGCGTCGCCGCCAGGACCACTGCGGTGCCCAGGGCAACGCCCAGCCGGATTCTGCGCTTGCGATCTGGATCCATCCGAGAGCCCGGTGGGGGCACGGCGATTATCGCACGGGCCGACCCTCGGCCCGACCGTAGCTGGCACAATCGCCGCATGGCGGCAGACGGCAACGTGATCGCGATCACCGGGGGCTCGACCGGGATCGGCGCCGAAACCGCGCGCCGCGCCGTCGCCGACGGCTACCGGGTCGTCCTCGCCGCCCGCTCGGAGGAAAAGCTCGAGGCCCT
>JBKJZF010000067.1:0-8566 GCA_046715315.1 Solirubrobacterales bacterium
GTCCTGGATCGCGTCCCGCTCTGGTTTCACACGTTCTCGCTCGACGGGCCCAATGGGCTCTACTCCCCTGGCGTGGCTCGTGACCATCGCTATCGCATCCCCGCCCTGCCCGAGGACTTTGGCGGCATGAGCGTGCTCGACGTCGGCACCTTCGACGGCTTCTACGCCTTCCTCGCCGAGGCTCGTGGGGCGGGGCGGGTCGTCGCGGTCGACAACGAGCAGTACCGAGAGTGGGTCAGCTCACGCTGGGGCGTCGAGCTCGAGGGAGGCGAGGGATTCGCCGCGATCCGGGAGCTACTCGGCTCCGAGGTCGACTACCACCGCCTCGACGCATTCGATCTGGACGAGCTCGGTGAGACGTTCGATCTCATCCTCTGCTTCGGGATCCTGCACCGGGTGGAGAACCCGCTGGGGCTGCTGAAGGTCATTCGGCGGCGCCTCGCGACCGGCGGACGGGTGCTGCTCGAGACCCACGGGCCGGCGGATCGGGCTCTCGATTCCTCGGCGGCGGTTCACATCCCCGAGGCAGGAGAGGTCTATGCCCATGATGACTTCGTTTACTGGGGCTTCACCCCCGCAGGTTTGGACGCGATGGCCCGCCATGCGGGCTTCGAGGGCTTCGAGCTGATCGACGCACCGGTGATCGACGGCCATCGGCGGGTGATCGGGTCGCTGCACTCACGCTCGCTCGACTGATCGGGGACCCACGGGGACGGGCGCCGGTTCGTTCACGCGAGCAATACATCTGCTTTCCAGGGCCTTAACAGCTCCAGAGGGGTTTCGTGATCCGATTCGGGTAGATCGGAGATCGCCTCGGCACTGCCCCCTCTATATGCACACCGGCTCGGTCGCCACTACGGTCCAGACTCCTCGGCGGCCGCGCTTCGACACACCCTGAGCGGCCCGGTAGAAGGCCTCGAGACCGACGTCTGCCTGACGGCAGACGATCGGCTGGTCCTGCTGCACGATCCGCTGCTCACGCTTGGGACCACCCTCGATGGCTGGGCGCACCAGAGGACCGCTGAAGAGATTCGATCGGCGCTCATCCGTGACTCCGCGGGGCGGCCGACGGCGGAGCATCCGCTCCTACTGGAGGAGCTGATCGAACTGGTGCCGGAGACGGTCCGCCTCCAGCTCGAGGTCAAGGCGCACGCCGATCCCGCCCTTGCCCGCCGTACCGCCGAGGCGCTCTGCGAGCGGCTTCGCGGGGAGCCGATCCGCGACCGGGTCGAGCTGATCAGCTTCCATGGCGAAGCATGCGCTGTCGCCGCAGCAGACGGGATCTTCTCCCGTCTCGTGATCTGGGCCGACTACGCGCCCGAGGCGCTCGCCTCATGGGCTCTGCGGACGGGAGTGCGCGGAATCTCGGTCGAGCACTTCCTCCTGACCAAGCAGCTCGTCCAGGTCCTGCGGGGCGCCGGACTGAGCGTCAACGCCGGTACCGTCAACCACCCTGAGGTCCTGAGCCGGGTGCTCGAGTTCGCTCCCGACGCGATCGGCACCGATCGACCGCACGAGCTTCGCGCCGGCGCCGAGACGCGACCGCGATGCTCGGCTCACTGTTCGGCCGCCCGCTATTCCTCTCGCGGCTCGATCAGGAGCGCACGCCCGACCGCGAGGGCCTCGCCTTCGGGCGACAGCACGGCCGATCCGGCGTGACGTTTCCGGCCGTCGGTCTCGATCGGCCACGCGATCACGACGTGCTCCGCGCCGGCGACGACAGGCGCGTCGATCCGCGCGGTAAGCCGGGCGAGCACGGTCATGGGCAACTCCCCGTTCATGTAAAGCGCGAAGTAGGTAGGGCAATCGAGCACAGCCCAGACGAACTCCGGGAGTACACGTCCTGCCGCGTCGGCCGTCCACGAAGGCGGTGTCCACGGCGAGGCGACGAGCTGGCGGCCCTCGACCGCCCCCGCGAACACTCCGAACACGTCCTCGCGCGCCCGCCCGCAGACGAAGCAGCGACTGAAGAGGCCGTCGGAGCGTCCCCTGTAGCGCGCCGCCGCCAGGCGTGCCTCGTGCGGGCTCACCGGCGCGGGCACCTCGACCTCGAACTCAGGCGCTGAACGCGCCTCGACGACGAGCGCCTCGCCGTCGAGCACACGCACCGAGCCGTCGTTCTCGCGCACGACATCGAGCGGCGTGTCGAGCGGTACGGGACGCCTCAGGCTGACCTCCGCTGCTCCCTCGAGGAAGCTGGCAACGACGCCCGAGCAGTATCCGCCGTTACCGCTCTCGAGGGGCCCGTTGAAGCGCCTTTGGATGGAAAAGGACTCGGACACGGGCTGACTATCTCACGCTCGGCCGCGCGGCGACCATCGTCATCGAGCCCGCTTCCCCTATGCGCGAGGACCGACAGGGACGAAACCGAGAGCGCTCGCAATCGCTGTCGGAGCGCTTCAGGTCGAGGGCGAGCGGCCTGCGGACTTCCCGTCGACCTGAAGCGGCATACGCTGGGGCCGTGACCACTCGAACGGAGGAGACGCCATGGAACTGGAAGGCAAGGTCGCCCTCGTCACCGGCGCCAGCGGTGGCATCGGCGCGGCGGTGGCGCGCAGCCGCACGAGGCCGGCGCGTCGGTAGGGCTGCTCGCGCGGCGGGGCGACGACCTCGGTCTCGAGGGTGATGCGCTCGGCTTGGCCTGCGACGTGCGGGATCGCATCGCGATGAGTGCCGCCGCGGACGCGGTCGTCGAGCGCTTTGACGTGAACCTCAAGGGCACGCTCTACACGGCGGCCGCGACCAGCCCTCGACGAAGAACGGCAGCGAGGCCGTGCCGCTACCACCACCGATCAGTCCGTGGCTGCGACCGTGCCCGCCGTCGTGGCTGTGTAGATGACCTGCCTATTCCCTTTTCCTATTTAACTATATGGCTATAATAGGTGGATGCTTGATCTCACCCCAGAACTAGCCCAGCTGATTGCCCGCCGCTTCGCGGTCCTCGGGGAGCCGACGAGACTCCGACTTCTGAACCTGATGCATGCGCGCGGCGAAGCGTCCGTCAGCGAGCTGGTCGAGGCCACCGGCGGCACGCAAGCAAACGTCTCCAAGCACCTTGGGGTGCTGCTGGGCGAGCGCATGGTCGCCCGCCGCCGCGATGGGTCGCGCGCCCTCTATCAGATTGCCGATCCGACCCTGATCAAGCTCTGCGACGAGGTCTGCGCCGGGGTACGCGAGCAGCTGCGTGAGCTGAGCTCGCTGGTCGCGGAAACCGCACCGGAGGGCGCAAGGGCATGATCTTCCGCCAGATCATCCATGACGACCTGGGCAAACCCCGAGCGGCTGAGCAGGCACCAACCACCCAACGAGAGGACCACCATGCACAACGTCAACACTAAAGCGCTCGATGCCACTCTCGCCAAGGCGCGTCAAGATCCGACCACCCTCAAGCAGCAGGTCAGCTTCGATGGCGGATGGCAGACCGAGGAAGGCCAGCCGCAGTTCCGAGCCACGATCCCGGTACCCAACGGCGACCCGGTCGTATTCGAGGCGGACTTCCCGCCGCCGATGGGCGGCACCGGCTCCGCGCCGAACCCCTTGGCCTATTGCTTCTGGGGCGGCCTGGCCTGCTACGCAATGACCTACGCGCAAGAGGCCGCCCGCCAGGGCGTGGAGTTGCGCTCAATGAGGGCCCGGACGGAAGCCGAGGTTGACATGAGCCGCGCGCTCGGCGTTACCGACAACGCCCCCGTGCAGCACATCGAATGGCACTTGGAGGTCGACGCGGACGCGCCGCGCGAGAAGCTCGAAGAGCTCAAGCGCATTGCCGACGACCACTGCCCGGGCGTGTACTGCCTCCGCAATCCGATCGAGCTCACGACCCATCTCGTCGCATGAGCGCCCTGTTTCCTCTCATCGCGCAGTCCGGATTCGATGATGGCCACATGGGCGGCGGCTGGGGCTGGCTGGTCGTCCTCGCCATGGTCGCCATGATGGGCGGCATGGGCTGAATGATGTGGTCGATGATGCGCAGGCCGAAGGATGACGGTGCAAGGGCGTCTGAGGATCCGATCGAGGTTCTGAGACGACGCTACGCCGCCGGCGAGCTGAGCACGGAAGAGTTTCAGGAGCGCCTCCAGGCGATCGAGGAGACGCAACCATGAGATGGGTCGCGGTCGCCGTCCAAGCAACCAAGCAGGGATGGAGTTAGCCGGACGGTTTTCGAACCCCGACTTCATTCGTCGGATTCCGGCTCTCTTGAAGAATTCCGCTTCGGCCTTACGAAGAGCGTAGTCCAGGAGGCCGCGGATGACCAGAGCCCAATCAGGGGTTCACCCCTTACGTCCCAGCCCGCCATCGGGATGACGAGCCGTGGGCAACGCGCGCCGTGGAGATCGCGAAGCTCACCGTCGAGTAGCTCACATCCCTGCACCTCGTGGACTGACTCTGATTATCCCGACTCGGCTGCTTCGTCCCGGCGAAGCCAGGCGCTCGACCAACTCGCCCACGGCGAGCTCGCGTTGTTCCTCGAGCGCTTCGAGGATTCGAAGCCGGGTCGGGTCTGCGAGGACCTGGAAGTACTTGCCGAGCAGCTCGGCCTCGGTCGGTGTCTTCGAAACGCGGAAAGGGGCGTCTGCGAGGATGGTTCCCATCCGGCGCATCACTCTTTTCGGCGATATGCGCCGAGCGACACGCATACGAACGCAAGACTGGGAAGGCCTGCGATGCCTAGCGCGATTTGCCCGTACTGCGGCTGCTCGCTGGCCCGACTAGGGATCTCCCTAAAGGACGCAACCCGCTGGGCATACGGGAGAGAAGAGTTGGCCTTCTGCTGTCAGGGATGCCTCGACGGGTTCAAGGAGGACCCCGAGCGCTACCTGGCTGAGATCCAGGATTGGATCGTCTGTCCCGGGTGCCTCGCCGAGGAGCCGCGGGCGCTTGCGGTCTCGATCGAGCACGACGCGCAGCGTGTCTACTTCTGTCGCTGTCCCTGCTGTGTGGATGATTTCTTGAAGCGGCCCAATGAGCTACTTGAGAGGTTGGAGGCGTGAAGGTCGAGCTGCTCTACTTCGATGGCTGCCCCAGCTACGAGAGGCTGCTGCCGCGGCTGCGGGAGCTGATCACTGAGGTGGACCCAGACACTGAGATCGAGCTGCGGGCCGTCGAGTCGATCGAGGAGGCCGAGCGCGAGGGGTTCCTCGGCTCGCCGACGGTTCGCGTCGACGGACGCGACATCGACCCCGGAGCGGCTGGCCGAGAAGACTTCGGGCTCAACTGCCGGCTTTACCGCTCAGACGAGCGCGCCTCTGGACTTCCCCCAGAGAAGTGGATTCGCGCGGCGCTCGCAGGAAGCCGACAGTGAGCGAACGATTCGACGCCGCCGTCGTCGGCGCTGGGCCGGCCGGCGAAGTTGCCGTATCGAGGCTGGCGAAACAGGGCCTGCGGACCGCCTTGGTAGAGTGAGAGCTCGTCGGCGGAGAGTGTGCGTATTGGGCCTGCATCCCCTCGAAGACGCTGCTGAGGCCGCCTGAGGCCAGAGCGGAAGCGAGACGGGCTCCGGGCCTTGAGGAGCCGGACGTGCGCTGGCGCGAGGTCGTCGAGTACCGGAACTACATGGTGCGCGACCTCGATGACACTGGCGCCGCCGAGGGCTACGAACGCCGAGGTATCCGCGTCGTTCGAGGCGAGGCGCGAATCGTCGATCGTGGGGCCTTGGAGGTCGCCGGGCAAACCCTCCATACCGACCGGATCGTCATCGCCACGGGAAGCGACCCAGCGATCCCGTCGATTGACGGCCTCGAGGAGGCTGAATACTGGACGAATCGGGAGGCGACGACGCTCAACGAGGTTCCGGAGAGCGCCATCGTGCTCGGTGGCGGACCAGTCGGAATCGAACTCGGCCAGATGCTCAGCCGCTACGGAGCGAGGGTCACCATCGTCCAGGCTCCGCAACGCCTGATCGACCGCGAGGATCCAGCAGTCAGCGAACTAATCGGGGCGGCTCTCAAAGGCGATGGCATCGAGGTCCGGGTTGGCGAGAAGGCCATCGCGGCCAGGAGGGAGAACGGCCGCAGAACCGTGCAGCTCGAGAGCGGCGGCGAGCTGAGCGCCGAACAGTTGATCGTGGCCACCGGCAGGCGACCGCGGGCCCCTGGTGGCCTAGAAGAGCTCGGCATCAAACTCGGCAAGCGCGGCGAACTACCGGTCGATGAGCAGTGTCGAGTCAGCGATGGGATCTGGGCGGTCGGCGACGTCACCGGAGTTTCGCTCTTCACCCACGTCGGGAAGTATCAGGCGCGGATCGCCTGCGCCGACATCGCGGGAGAGAACGTACGCGCCGACTACAGCGCGATTCCCCGTGTGGTGTTCTCCGATCCGGAGATCGCCGCGGTGGGGCTCACCACCGAGGAGGCCACAGAGAACGGGATCGACATCGTGGAAGGTCGAGCCAATTTGCTGGAGGTGGCGCGAACGGAGACCTTCGGAAAGGGCGTCGGGGGCCAGCTCGGCGTTCTTGCGGACCGTGAGCGGCGCATCCTCGTCGGAGCCTGGGCGGTCGGGCCCCTTGCGGGCGAGTGGATTCACCAGGCCGTTCTAGCGGTCAAGACCGCTACGCCGGTCGACGTGTTACGGGACACAGTCGCTCAGTTTCCGACGTTCAGCGAGGCGTATCTTAACGCCGTCGAGGACCTCGACCTCTGAGGCCGACGCTCGCGAGGACCGGTACCGCCTCCCGCTCGAAGCACCACAGCAAGCAAGCATGGAGTTAGCCGGGCGACTTTCGAACCCGACGTTTGTGAGAAAGCTGCGGGCCCTGCTTAGTTTGTAAGCACTCTCTCCCGCTCCAGCCCACGCTGGTCTCTAGCGCCTGATCTCCTGGGTGCGATGCGGGGTTGCGATTAGAGGCTAGAGCTTGTAGATCTGGCCCTATCACGCGGAATCTGTCCCGTCAAGCCGCAAGGCGTACGGACGCGCATAGCCGTGGGTTTCCCCGGATTCCCCTGGATTCGGGCACCCGACCGCAGCCGGTGCCCAATGAGGTCGGTGCTTCCTCACACCTCCTGGGCCGAGGAGAAGTGAAGCTCAGTCCTCAGGCTCCATCGCCAGACGGCGCAGGGGCTTCGGCGCCCACCAGTTGCGGTCGCCGAGTAGGGCCATCAGCGAGGGCACCAGCAGGGCCCGGACGATGGTCGAGTCGATCAGCACGGCGGCCGCCAGGCCGAAGCCGCTCTCCTTGACTCCGATCAGGCTGCCGCTGACCAGCGCGCCCATCGCGACCGCGAACAGCAATGCCGCAGAGGTGACGAGCCGTCCCGTTCGCTCCAGCCCGAGCGCGACGGCCTCGACGTTCGACTCGCCGCTGTCGCGCAGCTCTCGGATCCGGCTGAGACTGAAGACGCCGTAGTCGGTCGAGAGCCCGAACCCCGCCACAACCACGATCACGGCGATTCCTATCGAGATCCCGCCGGGGCTCGTGAAGCCGAACATGCCCTCGAGGTTCCCATCCTGGAAGACCAGCGCCAGCAGTCCGAGAGTGGCGCTGAGCGTGAGCATGTTCATCACCAGGGCCTTCAGCGGCAGGAGGAGCGAGCCGGTCATCACGAACAGGGCGAAGACGGTCGTCGCGATCAGGATCGCTGCCGCAAGCGGCAGCTTGCGGAGGACGCTCCGCTCCTCGTCGATCTGGCTGGCCGCGAGGCCACCGACGCGCACCTCCGCCTCCGGAGGGGATTCCAGCGCGCGCACCTCGTCAACCAGCTGCCGCGTCCGCGGACTGGCGCGCCCGACGCCGCTGAACACGTCCATTCTCACCACGTTCCCGAACCGCGTCAGCGGTGGAACCGCCTCGACCCCGTCGAGCGCCAGCGCGTCCTTGCGGTACTTCAGCGCCCAGGGCGCCGGCGGCGTGCCGGGCGGATCCTCGGTCACCCACTGGGTGATGATCGGGTACTGCGGGTCGGGCGTGAACTCGGACGCGAGCTTGCGATCGACGGCGCCCGCAGACTGCTCGTCGGGAAGCAGGCTCGCGTCATCAGGCACGAACCTGATCCCCAATGCGGGCAGGGCGAGGGCGATCAGGACCGCCGCCGAAGCAACCGCGAGCGTGCCCGGGTGGCGCATCACCCAGCGCGAGAACCGGTACCAGCGACCCTGAGCGTCCGGGAGGGCCGTCGCCCGAGCCGAGCGCTGCAACCAGCCCGGCGCCAGCGCGTTGACCCGCTCGCCGAGCAGGGACAGCAGGGCGGGAAGGACGAAGAGCGCCGCGATCGCGCACAGCAGGGCGATCGCGATCCCGCTGATCCCCACCGAGTAGAGCGACTGCTGCGGGAAGACGAGCAGGCTCGCCATCGCGCCGGCGACCGTGATGCCGCTGAAGCTGACTGCGCGACCGGACGTGGACAGGGTGCGTTGCAGCGCCTCCGGGACCTCTGACCCGCGCGCCAGCTCCTCGCGGAACCGCGAGACGATGAAAAGCGAGTAGTCGATCGCGAGCCCGAACCCGAGCGCCGTCGCGACGTTGATCGAGAGAACCCCGATCCCGATCGGCTCGTGCAGGATGCGCAAGACCACGAGCGCCCCGATCAGGTTGACGGCTCCGAGGAGCAGCGGCAGCGAGGCCGCCACC
>JBKJZF010000068.1:0-3250 GCA_046715315.1 Solirubrobacterales bacterium
CACCGCCCCTACCCGTTCCTGCTTCCGGAGCGGATCGAGCGCTAGCTCGGGCGCTCGATCTGGGCGGGCCCGGCCCAAACACTCCTCCGTCCTGGCGTCCCGGACCGGCGCGGGGAGCGCTACTTGCCGCCGCTGCCCGGGAGCGTCCGGCCAAGGCAGCGGACGTGGGATGGCACCATCCCCCAGCGCTTGTAGAAGCGCAACGCGTCCTCGTTGCCGGCGATGACAGCCAATCCGATGAATGCGACGCCCGCGGCGCCGAGGCGCCGCTCGACCTCCTCCATGAGCAGTGAGCCGATCCCCCAGCGGCGCAGCTCGGGCTCGACCGAGAGCGCCTCCAGCTCGCCCATCCGCTCGTTGGTCTCAAAGCTCCAGTCGCTGTCGCAAACCCGGAAAAAGGCAAAGCCGACCGGCGAACCCTGGCGTTCGGCGATCAGCAGCGAGCCGTCACCAGCGCGCATCCAGCGCTCGAACTCACCCCGGCGCCGCTGCCAGGAGTCCTCTGCACGCCGGAATGCGGCGACCTCGCGCGCCTCGCCGGCGACCCCGGCGTGGTACTCGTGCATGGCCTCCCAAAGCGACTCTATGTCGTCGAGTCGCTCCGGCCCCGCCTCGACGATCTCGACCTCGGGTGGCCCTGTGTGCTCCGGGGTCACGCGGCGGAAGCCTACAAGCGACAGCGCCAGATCAGTGTCGCAACGTGAGTGTGATACCCCCCACTGGCTGCCAGCGTAACGAGGGATACGATCCCTTCCATGGCTCGACTCGGCGGGGGACTGGCACTGACCGTGGCGGCGGCATGCCTGCTGGTCGCCGCGGCTCCAGCGACGGCCGCCGAGGTGTTCGACGTCGACTCGACCAACGACGCCATCGACGCCAACGTCACCAACGACGTTTGCGCCACCGCCGGCGGTAAGTGCACCCTGCGCGCCGCGATCGCGCAGGCCAATGAGACGGCCGGCAACGACATCATCAACGTGCCAAGGGGGACGTTCAAGCTGAAGATCCCGAAGGCCGGCGGCATGACGATTCCCTCGAACCAGGAGGGCGACCTCCGAATCGAAGAGGCGGTCTCGATCGACGGGCGGGGACCCGAGAAGACCGTGATCAAGCAGACGATCGAAGATCGGGTGCTCACCAACCTCGCCGGGGGGCTTCCGGGCGCCCGGCTCAGCGATCTCACCGTTACCGGGGGACGGGTGACCGCCCCCGGGAACCAGTTCGGTGGGGGCCTCTTCAACGAGGGCACGCTCGCGCTCGACGGCGTCGTCGTGCGGGGAAACGAGGTGGTGCCGAAGCCCGCCGCCAACAGCTTCGGGGGCGGGATCTTCCAGGATGACGGCCTGCTCCTGATCAGCCAGAGCACGATCGCGAGCAACCTCGTCGAGGTGAAGAGCCAGACCGGCTCCGCGGTCGGCGGCGGCATTTCGACGAACGACGGCCTCCTCGGCATTCAGTCGTCGCGGATCTCGGGCAACGTCGCCAGGGAGATCGGTGACGGGAGCTCGGTCGGCGGCGGCATCAGCTTCAGGGGACCCAGCTCGATCACGAACACGACGATCAGCGGGAACCGGGCAATGGAGGGCGCCGGGATCGAGGTCAGCTCGAGTACCAACGACGGCATCCTCAACCTGGACTCGAGCACGGTGAGCGGAAACGAGGGCAAGCAGGGGGGCGGCATCTACCTGCGCAGCGACGAGACGCACACGATCATGAACTCCACGATCAGCGGCAACTCGGCCCCGAAGGGTGGCGCCGGGATCTATGAGCGGATCGGCGACACCGACGTGACCCACAGCACGATCTTCAGGAACCCGGCGCGCCGCAAGCACGCCGGCGTCGAGGCGAGCGAGTTCGCGACGGCGATCGACTTCGTTGGCTCGATCGTCGCCGGGAAGGGTCGTGACTGCCGGGCGAAGCCGCCCGCCGTTATCGAGGCGAACGCACAGAACGTCTTCGGCGATGCGACCTGCTCGTCGGGCATCAGCACCGACATCGTGGCCAAGCCGAAGCTCGAGGACCTGGCGGCGAACCCCGGCCCCTCGCCCGGGGTGCCCAAGACCCACGCGCTCAGGGACTCGAGCCCGGCGCTCGATTTCGTCTCCGCCTGCCCGCCGCCCGCATTCGACGAGCGCGGCGTCCCCCGGCCAGGGGGCACCGCCTGCGACGCGGGGTCGTTCGAGGCCGAGGGCTAGTTGGAGCGGGCCGAGGGCCAGTCCAGGCGGCTCGAGCTACTTGCTGGGCGTCCGCGAGGCGCCGCGAGCAACTGCATCAGGTTAGTCGCTGGAGGTCGACGGGCAGCGACCTGACGAGGTCCCCGCAACCGCCGCGAAGCGGCACAAGAAGATCGGTGAGTGTTTGATGCGCGTGGTACAAACGCACCGGCCGGCGTCAGATCACGGCCCCTGCCGCCGACTACCACCCATCAGGCCGAATCCACGTGGCGAAGTTCGAACCGAGAAATGACGATGAGCTCTCCCGGCTCGACGATGAGGCTCTCCTTGAGCACATTGCTACTGCCCGCGCGCGGGGAGAGTCCGAGCACGCTCAACGCGCGCTCGCGATCATCGTCTTTCGCTACTACGACAACATCGTCCGCCGGGTGGCGCTCAGGGTCCCGCGCGATGACGTCGAGGACGTCGCCCAAGAGGCCGTCGTGAGCGCGATCCGCTCGAAGCTGGACGGCAGGTCGGTCGGCGAGTTCCGGACGTGGCTCAACCGGATCGTCAGCAGGCGGATCGCCGACTACACGCGCAAGCCCAGAGTCGACACCACCCTGCTGCCGGAGGAGCACGGCGACGACGAGTCGGTCTGGGGCACCTCGGGATCCGTCCCCGCCGAGACCGGCGAGATCGAGATCAACGAGCTGGTCGAGCGAGCGATGGAGGATCTGTCCGACGCCCACCGCGAGGTGATTGAGAGCTTCGTCTTCGAGGACCAGCCCGCCGAGGACACGGTCGATCACGTCAACGCCAAGTTCCCCGACCTCGACCCTCCGATGAGCCGCGACAACGTATCCCAGATCGCCAAGCGCTTTCGCACGCGGCTGCGGAAACTCCTCGAAGAGTCGGATAATCCGGGCTAGGCCCATCAACCCCCTTGCATCGCGATGAGCGACGTCGACCGACTTCTAAGCGAGTACATCTCAGAACACCGCGCCGGCGGTGAGGCCGATCCCGTGGCCTATCTCGACCAGCTCGAGGGTGGCGACCGCGAGGAGCTGGCGGCGCTGCTCGACGCCTACCTGCAG
>JBKJZF010000069.1:0-3442 GCA_046715315.1 Solirubrobacterales bacterium
TGTCCAGGCCGGCGTCTTCCTCATCGGAGGTGACCCGCAGACCGTACGTCTTCTTGATCGCGTACAGGACCGCCAGGCTGGAGGCGAGGACGAATGAGAACACCACCACGATGCCCAGCGCCTGGTCACCCAGCTGCTGGAACGAGCCCGAGTAGAAGAGCCCGCCCTCCGGGTCCCCGAACCCGTTGTACTGCGCCAGTCGGGGGGAGGTGAACAGGCCGCAGGCCAGGGTGCCCCAGATACCGGCAAGGCCGTGCGCCGAAAGCGCGCCCACCGGGTCGTCGAGCACCTTGTCGATCGCCAGCACGCCGACGACCACGAGCACTCCCGCGACTGCGCCGATAAACGGTGCGGCCCAGAGCTCGACGTAGCCCGATGGGGCCGTGATCGCGACCAGCGCCGCGATCGCGCCGTTGCCGATCATCCCGATGTCGAGCGTCTTCTGCAGCAGGCGGCTGGTGATCGCCGCCGTCAGCACTCCGGCCGCCGCAGCCATGTTGGTCACCAGCACGATCTCCGGGAAGCGACCATCGAGCGCGCTCAGCGTGGATCCCGGGTTGAACCCGAACCAGCCAAGCCAGAGAATCAGGACCCCGAGCCCGAACAGCGGCATCGAGTGCCCCGGGATCGCCCTGGGCTTGCCGTCGTCGCCGTACTTCCCGCGGCGAGCGCCGAGCAGCAGCAGCATCGCGAGGCCGCCGGTGGCGCCGATCAGGTGGACGGCCGTGGAGCCGGCGAAGTCCTGCATGCCGATGTTCGTCTGCAGCCAGCCGCCGCCGAACACCCAGTGGGCGCCGATCGGGTAGATCAGCGCGGCGAAGATCACCGCGAAGATCACGTAGACCCCGAACTTGATCCGCTCCAGGGTGGTGCCCCAGACGATCGCCAGCGAGACCGCGCAGAAGACAAACTGGAAGAAGAACTTCGACTCGATCGTGGCGTCGGACAGCCCCATCACGGGGAACGCCGTCAACGGATCGCCGAAGCCCTGGAGGAAGAACCCGGTATCGCCGATGATCTCCCCTGTCCCGAACGCGAAGGCGAACCCGCACGCGTACCAGGCGAGCGCCGCGACCGAGAAGTTGACCAGGATCTTGGCGACGATCGTTCCCGCGTTCTTGCCTCGCGAAAAGCCGATCTCCAGGAAGGCGAAGCCGGCCTGCATGAACATCACCAGCAGACCGGCGACGATCACCCACAGGGAGTTGATCGCGACCGACTGGCCAAGCAGGCCATTGCCGGCTGCCTCGAGCGAGTCGGCCGACGCGCTGGCAGGCAGGACGAGTAGTGCCGCGGCTGCCAGCGCGCCTACCCCCAGGTACTTTCGTCTCATCCGATGCACACTCCTTGCGCGCCGGCACCAGGCGCCGACGGTCGCGGTTCGACAATCGCGATCCAACCTAGGGGCGGGAGGGGGCCCGGTCTTTATCCGGGTGTCGAGACTTCCGTCGCGACTGTTGTACGAGCGGTCGAGCTCGTGCCTGTCAGCTCCAGCTCGGCGCCCTCGATGCCCATCTCGATCCGGGTCGGGTCGCCGCCGGCTTCGCCGAAGCGCTCCTGGGCGTGGATGTGGAGGCGGTCGAGGAAGTCGTCGCCGTGCAGCGGATCGTGATGAAAGAGCATCAGCCGGCGGGCCCTGGTGCGGCGGGCGAAGGTGAGCGTGTCGCCCAGCGCCGGCTCGTGGTCGGGGATGTAACAGACCGAGGTATCGCCCTCGGTCACCCGGTAGCCGAGCGTCGGGCCGCGGTGGGTCACCGCCTCGGCGCGGATCGTCGCCCCACCGATCGTCCACTCGCTGGCCGGGGTGTCGCGGAAGCAGACCTCGCAGGGCAGCTCCCGCACCTCGACGGGCGAGAGCGGGGCCGAGATGTAGCGTGCGATCCGGCTCTCGAGCGTCGCCTCCGGCGAGGCCGGCCCCCAGACCGTGATCGCCGACTCGGAGCGAAAGCAGGGCGGGAAGAACATCAGGCCCTGGATGTGGTCGAGGTGCAGGTGCGTGAGCAGGATGTTCACCTGCGGCTCGTTCAGCAGGCGCAGCCCCAGGGCCCTGATCCCGGTGCCGGCATCGAGGATCAGCCCCTCGCCGGTGGAGAGCGTCACCTGCACGCAGGAGGTGTTGCCGCCGTAGCGGTTCATGTCCGGCCCGGGCGCCGGCACCGATCCCCTCGCGCCCCAGACCTTGACCCTCATCCGGCCTCGCCCTCCCAGGCTGTGCCGCCGTCGGCGGAGAGCGGCCAGAAGAGGATCATCGCGCCCGAAGCGCCCTCCTCCGAGGCGACGATCGGGAAGGCCGCGGCCTCGATCGTGTGTTCTTCGTCCTTGGCCGAGCGGATGCAGAAGCGCGAGTGGGCGGGCCTGCGGCTGCGCAGGGCGTGGGTGATGTCGAGCTCGTCCAGGTCGATCGGGTTGCCCTCGTCGTCGAACGGGCCGAAGGCGTCCGACCATTCGACCGGGTCCATCCGCCCGGTCTCCTCGAAGGAGATGCCGAGCAGCGCCCCTGCAGCCTCGTTGTAGAAGACGAGCCTGGAGCTCTCATCGAGCAGGAAGGCGGGCGTCGAGAGGCTCGTCAGCAGGTTGCGGGCGAGGATCAGCTCGAGCGGCTTCTGAGCGCTGTCCACCGCCGCTCATTCTTCCACTGGGAGCTACTCGACCGTGATCTCACCCTCCATGCCCTGGTCGGCGTGGCTGTCGATCGGGCAGTACCAGCGGTAGCTGCCGGGCTCTGAGAGGTCGACCTCGAGCGTGCCGCTGTCCCCGGGCTGCAGGTCCTGGTCCAGGTCCTGGTCGCCGTTGGGCCCCTCGACCTCGAGGTTGTGGACGACCTGGCCGTCGTTGGAGACGTCGAAGCTGACCGTGCCGGCCTTCACCGTCGGGTTCTGCGGATCGATCGCGTACTCGGTCTCGCTCACCGGGACGGACTCGCCGCCACCGCCACCCGAGGCCGTTGGCTCCTCGGTCGAGCTGGTCGACGACGCCGTCGTCGTCGCGTCATCCCCGCCGCAGCCCGCCAGCGCGAGCACTCCCACGACGGCCAGCGCCGTGGCGCCCGCCTTGATCACCGTTGACATCTGCGTCCTCCTCGTCGTTTGACTTCGTCGTTCAAGCTCGGTCCGGCCGTCACTCCAGCGGCGCGGCGTAGGTGCGCGAGCCGGCCTTGACCTCGACCGACTCGACGGCCGGCGTCTGCAGCGCGGACGTCAGCGCCGCCTCGTCGCTGCCCTGGCCGTAGCCGTAGCGGAACGACCCGGCGGCGACGCGGGCGCCGTCGTCACCGACCAGCCAGACCCTGCAGCGCGTGCCCTCCTCGATCCCGCGCACGGCCACCGCGACCTCTGTTCCCCACGCGCGCGGGGTCAGGCTCGCGGTGAGGCCGACGCGCGGATCACCGGTGTCGAAGGTGATCGCGGCGGGCGTCGCCTCGCCTCCGCCCCCGGGCAGAACC
>JBKJZF010000070.1:0-3447 GCA_046715315.1 Solirubrobacterales bacterium
ACCCTGAGACGATCGGCGCGCATGTCGCCCGCGCCCGCGAGGTCCTTGGCGAGCCGTTCAAACGCATCTTCGACGAGGCCCTGGTCGACGCGCACGACCGGCTGCGACAAGACCCCGGCGACCGCGAGGCCAAGGTCGACTTCGTGACGATCTACCACATGATGATCGAGGGGACGCTGGGCCTGACCGCCTCCCACTTCCTCCTCGACTTCCTGCGCCAGCGCTCTCAGCTCCCCGGGTTCGTCGACGGCTACGGTCGGATCGCCGACGACGAGCGGCGCCACATCGCCTACGGCGCCTGGTTCCTGCGCGAGGCGGTGGCCGCCGACCCGGCGATGGGGCGGGTCGTCCGCGATCGCGTGCTCGACCTGCTGCCTTCGGTCGCCGAGTCGATCTCACCACCGAGCGAGGGAGCGTGGGACGTGCTCGGGGTCGACGACGGCGCTCTCGCCGAGTTCGGGCTGGGCGCGTTGACCAGGCGGCTCGACCTGGTCGGCGTCAGCCTGGATCCCCCCGTCTAGCAGCCTGGGGGACGCCCTCACTCGGGTGCGAGGCGTCCTCGAACTCGCGGAAGAGGCCCGTGACGAGGAAGGCCACCTGCTCGCCGACGTCGACCGAGTTGTCGCCGATCCGCTCGATCGCGCGGGCCATCAGCATCATCGTCATCGCCCATTCGCGGCGGTCCTCTGTGGTGCCGATCTCGATCGCCAGGCGGAAGGCCTCGCGGTTGAGGTTGTCGACGACGTCGTCCTGGCGGACGAGGTCGCGGGCCAGCTCGACGTCGCGCTCGGCGAACGCACGCTTGGCCTGGCGGACCTGCTCCCGGACGGACCGTCCCATAGTCAGGATGTCGGCGAGCATGCGCTCGTCGGCCGGCGGCTCGCGGCCCGCGATCGGGATCAGCTTGGCGACGTTCACGCACTGGTCGCCCATCCGCTCCATGCACTTCATCACGTGCAGCAGCGCGGCGATCAGCCTCAGGTCGGATGCAACCGGCGCCTGCGTCGCCAGCAGGGTGAGGATCGACTGGTGCACCTCGAGGTAGCGCCCGTCGATGACGTCGTCGCTGGCGATCACCAACTCCGCCAGCTCCACGTCCTGATGCTGGACCGCCTCGTTGATGTGCTCGATCGAGGCGACGACGAGGTCGAGCCCCTCGAGCGCCCGCGCCTCCAGGTTCGCGAGCTCCTCCTGGTATTGGACACGAGTGCCCTGGACCGCCATCAGCCGACCTTCCCGGAGACGTAGTCCTCGGTGCGCTGGTCTGAGGGGTTGGTGAAGATCCTCTCCGTCTGGTCGTATTCGACCACCCGCCCCCACCGGTTCTTCTCGTCGGAGTCGAGCTCGACGATCAAGAACGCGGTCATGTCGGACACCCGCGCCGCCTGCTGCATGTTGTGGGTGACGATCACGATCGAGTAACGGTCCTTCAACTCCGTCATCAGGTCCTCGATCTTGCCGGTCGAGATCGGGTCAAGCGCCGAGCAGGGCTCGTCCATCAGGATCACGTCGGGCTCGACCGCCAAGCAGCGGGCGATGCAGAGGCGCTGCTGCTGGCCGCCGGACATCCCGAAGGCGTTGTCATCGAGGCGACCCTTGACCTCCTCCCACAGCGCCGCGCGCCGCAGCGCTCGCTCGACGATCTCGTCCATCTCGCCCTTCATCCCCAGGATCCGCGGGCCGAAGGCGATGTTGTCGTAGACCGACTTGGGGAACGGGTTCGGCTTCTGGAAGACCATCCCGATCCGCTTGCGCACCTCGACCGGATCGACGTTCTCGGCGTAGAGATCCTGGCCGTGGTAGATGATCTCGCCCTCGACGCGAGCGGCGGGGATCAGGTCGTTCATCCGGTTGAGGCAGCGGATCAGGGTCGACTTGCCACAGCCGGAGGGGCCGATCAGCGCGGTGATCTGGTTGCGGTGGATGTCGAGGCCGACATCGTCAACGGCGAGCTTGCCGCTGTAGCGAACGCTGACGTCCTTGAGGCCGAAGATCGCCTCACGGGAGGTCGGCTGAGTGCCGGGGTCGGCGTACGCCTCGGCCACCGTCGCGGCGAAGTTGGGGCCCGAGGCGTCCTGCTCGGACTGAGTCCGCTCGGGATCAGTCATGGTCCGTTCCACATTACCCACCTACCACTCCTGCTCGTAGCGATTGCGTAGCCAGATTGCGATTGCGTTCATGCTCAGCAGGATCGCCATGAGGACGATGATCGCCGCTGCCGCAAGCGCCTTGAACTCCTCCTGCGGGTCCGCGGTCCAGCCGAAGATCTGGATCGGCAGCGCCGAGAAGGTCTCGAACAGGCCCGTGCCGGCGCTGGTCGCGAACACGGTGGCGCCGACGACGATCAGCGGCGCGGTCTCGCCGATCGCGCGGGAGAGGGCGAGGATCGTGCCGGTGGCCATCCCCGGGATCGCCGCCGGCAGCACCTGCTTCCAGATCGTCTGCCACTGGGTCGCACCGAGCGCCAGCGAGCCCTCGCGGATCGAGGGCGGGACGGCGCGGATCGCCTCGCGGCCAGCGACGATCACCACCGGGAGCACCAGTAGCCCGAGTGTCAGCCCGCCCGCCATCACCACGTTGCCGAGGCTGAGCGGGCCGCGGACCAGGAACGCCAAGCCCAGCACGCCGTAGACGATCGAGGGTACCGCGGCCAGGTTCTGGATGTTGAGCTCGACGAAGCGGGCGAAGCGGTTCTCGCGGTTCGCGTACTCCTCCAGATAGATGGCGCTGGCGACGCCGACGGGGATGATGAAGGCGGCGCAGACGATCATCAGCCAGATCGTGCCCCAGATCGCAGGCGCGATCCCGGAGCTGGAGGGATCGACCCGCGAGGGGGTTTCGGTGAAGAACTCGGGGCTGAGGCTGCCCGCGCCTTCCACGATCACGTCGAGCAAGAGCACGACCAGCGTCAACAGCGCGATCCCGAGCGCGGTCAGCAGCAGCGTCGCGAAGCCGATCTCCTTCAGCCGGGTGGAGCCGTCGCGGACGAACTGCGTGCCGGGCATGGGCACCGCCGCGGCCTCGGCAGGAGGCGGCGGGGCGCTCACTCGTAGACCTCGCGGTACTTGCGCACGAAGCGGATCGCGATCATGTTCATGATCAGCGTCAGAACGAAGAGGATCAGGCCGCAGGCGAAGATCGACTCGTAGCCGATCGAGCCGGCGGGATTGTCGCCGTCGGCGGCCGAGCCCATGAAAGTCGTGATCGTCGCGTAGCCGTCGGTCGGGTTTATCCCGAGATTCGGCTGCAGGCCCGCCGCCAGGAGCACGATCATGGTCTCGCCGACGCCGCGCGAGATGCCGAGGACGATGGCGGCGACGATCCCCGAGATCGCCGATGGGAAGACCACCTTCGTCGCGACCTGGCGCTTGGTGGCGCCCATCCCGTAGGCGCCCTCGCGGAGGCCCTGCGGCACCGCCCGCATCGCGTCCTCGGAGATCGAGGCGA
>JBKJZF010000071.1:0-7963 GCA_046715315.1 Solirubrobacterales bacterium
GTCTCCGTTTACCTGGAAGGGGACGATCTCGCGCTCGAAGCGACCCTCTTCGGTCGCCTTTGCGGCGAGTTGCTGAGAGCGAACTCCGAGCTCGTCGAGCTCGGAGCGGGGAATCTCCCACTTCTCGGAGATCATCTCGGCCGAAAGACCCTGCGGGATCAGGTTGTACTGCTCCATGAGCTGGGGCGAATACGCGGCCCCGTGCTCGGACATGACCTGCATGCCGTCCTGGAAAGAGATGTGGCCCATGTGCTCGACGCCGCCGCCGATGACGACGTCATGGACGCCCGAGGCGACGAGAGCCGCCGCGAAGTTCACCGCCTGCTGCGAGGAGCCGCACTGGCGGTCTACGGTGGTTGCGGCCGTCTCGATCGGAAGGCCGGCCTCAAGCCAGGCGTTGCGGCCGATGTTGAACGCCTGCTCGCCGAACTGCTGGACGCAGCCGGCGACGACGTCCTCGACCTCAGCCGGGTCGATCCCGGTGCGCTCGATCAGCTCGGAGTAGGTCTTGGCGAGAAGGTTCGAGGGGTGGGTGTCCCTGTAGTAGCCCTTCTCCGGATGGCCTCGGCCGACGGGCGTACGCACTGCCTCGACGATCACTACCTCGCGGCCCTGGAAGTTGCCGTTGCTCGCCATCGAAAGCCTCCTGAGAGTTATGGGCGGGTCGCGCTCCGGTGGCGCGATCGCGGTGCCCTGTGAACGATACCCCAACCGACTGACCAGTCAGTCAACGCACGCTGCCGCCGTTGGCGCGAAACTTCCCCTATGCCGGAGAAAAGCGCCACGCCGCTGATCTGCTACCGGCGCGCCGGCGGCATGGCGGGCCTGGACCAACGCCTGACCGTTCTCGAGGACGGTCGCGCCGTTCTCGACGACCGCAAGTCGCGCAGCCGCTCCCAGATCCAAGCCACGGACACCGAGCTCGCCAACCTCCACTCCCTCAGCGAAGGGGTCCCTGCGACCCGCTGGCATGGCCGGCTGACGACGATCGGCCAGGCCCTCCTCCCCCGGCCTCACGACTTCCTGCGCTTCGAGGTCCGCAGCGCGCGAGGCCGCATCACCGGCGCCGCCGGCCGCGCCGACGCCGCCCTCGCTCCGCTGCTGGCCGAGCTCGACGAGCTGCTCGCGCGGGCGGTGCGCGAGCGCCGGGCGTGAACTGCGGCAGGGGCTCGGCGGCCGGCGGCGCGTGATAGTAAGCGCGGCGATGGGCAGCGACGCGAACCAGGAGGGGGCGTGAGCCGGACCGGCTACGAGCGCCCGGCGGTGGCCGGCAGCGGCACGATCGCCTGCGGCCTCGCTGCCTGCGCCTCGATCCTCGGGCCGGTGCGCCTGGTGGCGCGCAGCGACTTCTCCGCCTGGCGGGCGGAGGAGACAGCCCAGGGGTTCGCCGCCAAGCTCGAGGATGGCGACCCGAGCCGGATAAAGGTCACGACCGACCCCGCGACCCTGGCCGGGTGCGACCTCGTCGTCGAGGCGATCGTCGAGGACGCCGGGGCCAAGGCCGAGCTGCTCAGCCTGCTCGGGGAGGCGTGCTCCGAGGCCGATCTCGCGACCACGACCTCATCGCTGTCGGTGGCCGCCCTGGCGGCGGCGAGCGGCAATCCCGACCGCCTCGTCGGCCTGCACGTGTTCAACCCCCCGCACCGGATGGAGCTGGTCGAGCTGTGCCTGCCCGAGGGCCTGCGTGAGGGCGCGGCCGAGCGGGTGAGGGAATGGTGCTCGGCGCTCGGCAAGACCGTGGTCGAGGTCCCTGACGAGGCCGGATTCGTCGTCAACCGCCTCGTCTTCCCCTATCTCTTCGATGCCGTCAGGCTGATGGAGCGGACCGAGATGGACCCCGCCGAGATCGACGCCTGCATGCGGCTCGGCGCCGGGCACCCGCTGGGGCCCCTGGCGCTGATCGACTTCGTCGGCCTCGACGTCTCGGCCGCCGTCGGGGAGAGCCTCTACGCGGAATCCGGGGATCCGGCGCACCGGCCCCCCGACCGCCTGCTGGCGCTGATCGCGGAGGGACGCCTCGGCCGCAAGAGCGGCGCCGGGTTCTTCCAGTACTGAGGCTAGGCCGCCGCCCGCTTCTGCTTGCCCGAGAGATCCCAGATCACGTCGGCCTCCGAGATTCCCTGCCGCCGGGCGCTCTGGGAGACGTCCTCCCAGGGCAGCGTCGCGTCCGGGAGATCGTCCCAGCGCGCCAGCTCCAGCGCCTCCAGCGACCCCCGCAATGCCGGCCCCAGATGCTCCTCCGAGCGAAGCACCGCCCTGAGTACCTCGAGCTGCTTTTCGGTGAGTCGCACGACCCACATGGCTGCCCCTCCGCTGGGTGACCGAACTCGGGGGAAATTAGATCCGCCAGCGGACGGAAGCTCGCGTCCTCAAAGGTCGCAAATAGCGCTCAGACGCCCTGCTCGTCAGGCGCAGACGGTAGCGCTCGGTGTTCTCCGGTGACCACCCGGATCCGCACGGCGACGATGCGGTTGTCGCGCACCGACTCGACCCGGATCTCGTAGCCGTTGGCGGTGATCGTGTCGCCGCGCTTGGGCAGGCGCCCGAGCTCGGAGAAGACGTAGCCACCGATCGAGTTGAAGGCGTCCGAGTCCACCGGGAGCTTGATGCCGGCGTCCTCCAGGTCGCCGATCGGCACGTGCCCACGCACGTACCAGTCGCCGTCCGTGAGCCGGCGCAGCTGGGTGGCCCGGGGGTCGGTCTCGTCCTCGATCTCCCCCACCACCTCCTCGAGGATGTCCTCGACGCCGACGATCCCGACGGTGCGCCCGTACTCGTCGGAGACCACGCCGAGCGAGCTGCGCTGACGCTGCAGCTCCGCCAGCAGGTCGTCGAGCGGCTTGGTCTCGGGAAAGATCGGCACGTCGCGGATCGCGGGCTCGATCGAGGCGTCGGGGCCCGTGTTCATGTAGAGGCGCACGAGGCTGTTGTTGTGGACGACCCCGCGCACCTTGTCCGGGTTGTCGTCCTCAACGACCACCAGGCGCGTATGCCCCGACGAGACGCACTTCTGCAGACCGCTCTCGACGGTCTCGTCGGCGTTGACGGTGACCACCGCCGGGATCGGGGTCATCACCTCGCGCGCCTCCTGCTCGTGCAGGTGGAAGACGCCGCCGAGCATGCCGGCCTCTCCGGGATCGAGCGTGCCCCCGGAGGCGGAATGGCGGATCAGCCCTCTCAGGTCCTCCGAGGTGTGCTTCTCCTCGAGCCCGCTGGGATCGACCCCGAACAGGCGCACGATCGCGTTCGAGATCTTGGTCAGCAGCAGCGTGAACGGGGCGCTCGCCACCCGGAACCAGTTGACGGGCCGCACCAGCAGCCGCGCCGCGGGCTCGGGGCGGGTGATCGCGAGCATCTTCGGCACCTGCTCGCCGATCGTGATGTGCAGCGACGTCGCGAGGATGAACGCGATCGTGATCGAGATGCCCTTGGTAGCCGACTCCGGCAGGTCGCCGAGCAGGGGCTCGATCAGGGTCGCAAGGGCGGGCTCGCCGAGGAAGCCGATCCCGATCGAGGCGATGGTGATGCCCACCTGACAGGCGGAGAGGACCTCGTCGATCTTCTCCAGCTGCTCGAAGACCTCGTCGACTCCCGCCTCGCCCTTCTTGGCGAGAGCCTCGAGCCGGCTTCGCCTGGTCCGCACCAGGGCGAACTCGGCAGCGACGAACAGCCCGTTGATGAACACGAGCACGACCAGGCCGGCAAGCGCCGCGGCGGTCATAGCGCGCTCAGCCGCGCGTTGTTACTTCGAGGGAGGTCGTCGTCCACAGGGACGGCCAGAAGGTAGCAGTAGGCCGGGCGCCGATGGTAGCGTCGCGGGTCGTGTCAGCAGCCCCCGATCAAAGTCGCACGCCCTACCTGGATGCGCTGGTCGCGTACAACGACCGCAATCCGGGCCGCTTCAACGTGCCGGGGCACAAGGGGGGGGCAGGGGCCGATCCAGGTCTGCGGGAGGCGATCGGCCCGCTCGCCCTGGAGATGGACATCCCGGCCGGGATCGTGGGGATCGACGTCGGCAACGACCTCGAGCGCAACTACTTCCAGCAGTCGCAGCTGCTCGCCGCCGAGGCCTGGGGGGCCAGGCGCAGCTGGTTCCTGGTCAACGGCGGGTCGAGTGGCAACCATGCCATCTGCCTCACTCTCGCGCACCTGGGCGAGCGCGTGATCGTCCAGCGCAACGCCCACTCCTCCACGATCGACGGCCTCATCCTCGGAGGCCTGCGGCCGCGCTTCGTCTCCCCCGAGGTCGACTCAGAGCTCGGCATCGCCCACTGCCTGACCCCCGAGACGCTCGAGCGGGCCCTCGCCGAGGAGCCCGCGGCGGTCGCGGCGATGATCACCTCCCCCACCTACTTCGGCGCCGTCGCCGACGTGCGCTCGCTGGCGGAGGTCGCCCATGCCGCCGGCGTGCCGCTGGTGGTCGACGAGGCCTGGGGGGCGCACCTGCGCTTCTCGCCCGACGTCCCCGCCTCGGCGCTCGAGAACGACGCCGACGTGGTCCTCTCCTCGACCCACAAGATCGTCGGCAGCATGACCCAGTCGGCGATCCTCCACCTCGGCCACGGCGAGCGCATCGACGAGCGGGTCGTCGATCGCGCGGTCACCCTGATCGAGTCGACCAGCCCGAACGCCCTGCTGAGCGCCTCCCTCGACGCGGCCCGGCGCCAGGCCGCCACCCGTGGCGCCGAGCTGCTCGCCGAGACCGTCAGCTCGCTGGTCGGTATCCGCGAGCAGGTGCGTCAGATCCCCGGGCTCGACGTCCTCGACGAACGCATCGTCGGCCGCCCGGGCGTGTTCGACTACGACCCTCTCCGCCTGGTGATCGACGTACGCGGCACCGGCGCCACCGGCCATCGCATCGCCGACCTGATGCTGGAGTCCGACGACGTCAACCTCGAGCTCTTCTCCGAGAACGTCGTCGTCGCCCTCTTCGGCCTCGGCGAGAACGCCGGCGAGACCGGCCAGCGCCTGCTCACCGGGCTGCGCCACGCCGTCGAGCAGGTGGGCGAGACCGACGAGCCCTACGGGCGCTTCGCGACGCCGCCGCCCTGGGGACCGACCGAGGTGTCCCCGCGCCAGGCCTTCCTCGGCCCGCAGGAGACCGTGCCCTTCGAGCAGGCCGAGGGCAGGATCGCGGCGGAGTCGCTCGCCGCCTATCCGCCGGGCGTGCCGAACGTGCTGCCGGGCGAGCGCCTGACCGCGCCGACGCTCAGCTACATCTCCGACTCCCTGGCCCACGGCGGCTGGGTGCGCGGCGCCAGCGACCGCAGCCTGAAGACGATCCGGGTCGTGGTCGAATGAGCGACGCTAATTGGGGGCTTGACTCCGAACATGGCGTCATGCGCGACGTCCTGCTCTGCCCGCCCGACAACTTCCGCTGGCTTCGCACCAGCGCGATCACCGGCGCCACCCTCGACAGCGGCAGGGTCTTCGACGCAGACGCGGCGGCCGCCCAGCACGCCGAGCTGGTCTCGGCCTACGAGCAGGCCGGCGTTCGCTGCCACTACCTCGATCCCGACCCGGCCCTTCCCTACCAGGTGTTCGCCCGCGACTCCAGCGTGATGACCCCTTGGGGCGCGTACGTAACCGCGCCCAAGCAGCCCTGGCGCCGCGGCGAGTACGGGCCCGTGGTCCGCTTCTACGAGGGGGCCGGGATCCCAGTCTGGAAGATGGCGACCGCCGGGGCGATCGAGGGCGGCGACGTGATCATCGTCGAGCCCGGCAGCGTCGTCATCGGCACCGGCGAGGTGCGCACCGAGTACTCCACCGCGACCCAGCTCGCCTCGTACTTCGAGGCCGAGGGCTGGGAGGCGCGGGTTGAGCCGATCCCCGGGGTCTTCGTCCACATCGACGTGCTGATGGCCGTGGTTGCCGAGAAGACCGCCGCGGTCTGCACCGAGTACCTCTCGGGCGCGCTGGTCAAGTGGCTGCAGGCGAAGGGGTTCGAGATCCTCGAGGTGCCCGCCTCCGACGCCTGGACCCTGGGCGTCAACGCGATCTCGCTGGGTAACGAGCGCGTCCTCACCGGCGCCCGCGCCCGGGCGCTGAACGAGCAGATGGAGGCCAGGGGGCTGACGCTGCTCGCCCCGGACCTGGAGATGTTCACGCTGGGCGGCGGCAGCGCCCACTGCCTCGGCCAGGCGCTGCGGCGCGACCCCGTCGGCTGATGGCGGACCCGGCGAACGACGCCGGCCGGGTGATCGCCGACCTGCGGGAGCTCGATCGCCGCACCGGCGGCGAGGGCGGTGCCCGACGGCTCTGCTGGGACGAGGACTGGCGCCAGGCCCGCGCCTTTCTCGCCGAACTGCTGGCCGAGATCGGGATCGAGCCCGAGCGCGACGAGGCGGGCAACCTGTGGGCCTACCTGCCCGGCGGCGCCGAGCCGGCGCTGGCAATGGGCTCGCACATCGATTCGGTGCCGGCGGGCGGCTGGCTCGACGGCGCCTACGGGGTGATGGGCGCGCTCGGGGTGCTGAGGTCCTGGGCCCAGTCCGACCAGGCGCCGCCGCGGACGCTCGCCCTGGTCGACTGGGCCGACGAGGAGGGCGCGCGTTTCGGCCGCAGCCTGTTCGGCAGCTCGGCCTGCGCCGGGACGCTCGTCCTCGACGAGGTCAGGGGCCTGCGCGACGCCGAGGGGACCGCGCTCGGAGAGGTACTCGCCGCCAACGGCGTCGAGCTCGACCGGGCGCTCGAGTCGGGCGCCCGCCGCGAACGCCTCGGCGGCTACCTCGAGCTGCACATCGAACAGGGTCCGGTGCTGGAGCGCGCTGGCATCGCCGCGGCCCCCGTGCTGGGGTGCGCCGGGGTCGAACGCCACCGCTTCCGGATCACCGGGCAGGCCTCCCACGCCGGCACGACCCCGATGGAGATGCGCCGCGACGCCGGCCTCGCCGCGGCCGACGCGGCCCTTCGGATCGAGGCGATCGGCCGCGAGCACGACGGGGTCGCGACCACCGGAGTCCTCCGCCTCGAGCCCGGGATTCCCACCGCGGTGGCGGGAGCGGCCGAGCTGGTCGCCGACCTGCGCCACCCCGACGACACCGAGCTCGAGGCGATGCTCGCCGAGGCTCGAGCCGCAGTCGTGGACGCGTCGGTGGCCCGCGAGTGCGACCTCGCGCAGGAGCCGATCTGGCGGATCGAGCCGATCCCGTTCGACCCGGAGCTGGTCGAGGCGGCGCGGGTGGCCTGCTCGGAGGCCGGCGGCTCCGACCGGCCGATCACCAGCGGCGCCCTGCATGACGCCGCCGAGATGGCACGGGTGCTGCCCGCGGCGATGGTCTTCTGCCCCTCGATCGCCGGGCTCAGCCACGCCAAGGGGGAGGACACCTCCGAGGCCGACCTGGCGGCAGGGATCGAGGCCTTCGGGCTGCTGGCGAACCGCGTCGTGGGGACCTAGCGATGTAACGGCGGATGGCCCCAGCCGACTCCATCCGCAACCGACCGACACGAGGGAGAAGCAATGAGCGATCGAGACGTCCTCAACCCCAAGCAGGCCCAGCTGTGCGAGCAGAGCGAGACCGACTACTCGGACCTGAAGGCCTTCTTCATCAACTGCACCCTGAAGCGAAGCCCCGAGCTCTCGCACACCCAGGGCTTGATGGACATCTCGATGGAGATCATGCGCCGCAACGAGGTCGAGGTCGACTGCATCCGCGCGATCGACCAGGAGATCGCGACCGGCGTCTGGCCCGACATGACCGAGCACGGCTGGGAGAGCGACGACTGGCCGCAGATCCACGAGAAGGTGATGGCGGCGGACATCCTCGTGCTCGGGATGGCGATCTGGCTCGGGGAGAAGACGTCGGTCGCCACCCAGGTGATCGAGCGCCTCTACGGCAACTCGCACCTGCTCAACGACGCCGGCCAGTACGCCTACTACGGCCGCGTCGGGGGCTGCCTCGTTACCGGCAACGAGGACGGCGTCAAGCACTGCGCGATGAACACCCTGTACTCGCTCCAGCAC
>JBKJZF010000072.1:0-3515 GCA_046715315.1 Solirubrobacterales bacterium
CGCTTTCGGCTCTACGGGCGAGAAAGCGCGCGGACCGAAGCTCAGATCGGGTCGCCTTCGCAGCCGTCTTCGGTATCTCCGGGCTGGCCTCCGGCGTCGCAGGTGTCGGTGCCGGCGCCACCCCGCAGGGCGTCATTGCCTTCGTCCCCGAACAGCTCGTCGTCGCCGGTCGCCCCCGCGATGTCGTCGTTCCCCGCAAAGCCGTAGGCGCCCGCCTGATACGGCCCCGTGAGTGGATGGTTGGTGATGCTGCCGCTGTCCTTCCCCGCGCCAAGACGGATCAGGTCGTCGGAATCGTCACCTTCGATCTGATCCCGGCCCCGGCCGCCGCTCAGGAACTGGTTGTTTCCCTCGTTCCCTTGAATCAGGTCGTTGCCATCCTCGCCGCAGATGTAGTCGCGTCCCTCGAATCCCTGGATCAGGTCGTGACCACCTCCGGCCACGATCACGTCACGCCCCGTTGTGCCCTCGATCAGGTTGTCCCCGTCGCCCTTCGAGATCGTCGCCGGCTTTCCGCCGCAGGTACGGACCGCGTCGGCGCGAGGCGTCGCCACAAGCAGCGCTGCGACGAAGATCAGGGCGATCCCCACCAGCGCAGCCGAAGCGTGGCGATGCCGGTTCGGCGAAAGACCCTTGGCTGACATCGATTCCCTTTCTCCTGTGAGGTGGCCTTCACGGACGCCACAACGCGCCCCGCCTGGGGCGCAAAAATAGCACCGGTGAGTCGACCGCCGCTAGCGCCAGTTGACGGTTTCGCAGAGATCCTGGATCCGAAGCCCGGTCGAGCTGCCACCCGACGCGCGACCAAGCCCTTGAAGCCGCCGGGCTGCGGGAGTAGGCCGGCTAGCGGCTGGAAATACTGCGCAAACGATGTCGCAGGAGAACGTGGAACTCGTCAAGGCAGGATTCGCCGCGCACAACCGCGGCGACCTCGATGCTCTGACCCAGGTCTATGACCAGACGTGGTTTTCGAGACGCTCCTCCTGGGGACCCACCACGGCAATGAGGCCATACGTCTGCTCTACGAGGAGAACCGAAAGACGCTGTCCGGGTACACGGTTGACCCGATAGAGCTGATCGACGCTGGAGACCAGGTGGTCGCGGTGGCCCAGGTCACGGGAGTCGGGGCGGTGAGCCAGATCGCCATGGAGGACCGTGACCAGTTCGCCTTCCTCTTCACGTTCAAGAACGGCCGGGCGGTGTGAGAACAGGCTTTCCGAAACAGGGAGGATGCCCTCGATGCCGCCGGGCTGCGGGACTCAGCCGGCTGAAGGGTTATGCAGCTATGGGCTGCCCAATGCTTCACTCGATCGCCAGCGTGTCGAAGTGGAGCTAGCCGGGCTCGAACCGGCGACCTCCTGGGTTCGATCCAGGATGGTGTTCGGAGGTGAAAGGCCGCACTTTTGGCTCTAGAAAGCGGCGTCCGGTCGGCTGGGTCGTAGAGGGCACCAGCGCGGATAGCTGTGGATTACCGCGGATTACGTTCGATTTGGGCACCAAGACGCGGCTGGTGCCCAATGACGCCGGCCGCTTCCTCAGCCGTGTCTCCGGGTCTCCTCCTCCTGTCCGCGCGGATCCGCGCTTAGCGCACGGTGGGCAACTGTTCGCGCGCGGCCTGCTTGAGCACGTCGCGGAGATGGCGAGAGACCAGCGTCTGTTGGCGCGGAGCCTCGATCTTCTCGGTCCACCTCTTCAGTACCGCGTCGTCAAACCTTGATGGCAGCAAGAGCTCAGGGAAGTAAGCCCGAGTCCCGGCGGCGGCGCGCAGATAAACGGTGTCGAAGAGGGCCTTCTCGGGCGTCGCGAGGTAACCCGATGTCTCTGAGCCCTCGAAGCCGCCGAAGACCTCGGGGGCGAGGTGGTGGATTTGATAAGTGCCGACAGCGGTCTCGATACGCCGGGCGCGATCGAGGGAAGCGACTGAGATCTGGCGCGGGATCTGCTCAATCATGTCGTGGCGCGAGAGCGCGGACCAAACCGACACGTAGGCGGGGAACGGGGCGGTCAAATAGGGACCGACGACGAAGGGGTCGATGTCCGTCTTCAACGCCCACAGGCTGCGTCGCACGCGGCGCACGAGACCGGCCTCTTCCAGCGCGCGCAGGCGATAGGCGGCGGTGCCGGAAGAGACTTGCCAGCGGGTCCGCGCTTCGCTGCTACTGACAAGCACTCGTCCCATATCCAGCAGGTCGCTGTACGCGTCAGTCGCCCTCATCGCGCTGCCTCCAGCTTGTCGACGACGTAAAGCTTGATCTCGTCCCATGCTCCCTGTGAGTCGTAGAGCTCGCCGACATCGGCCTCGAGGAAGGGCAGGACTTGGTCGCGGAAGGCACCGAATGGCAACTCGAGTGCCCGCTCGATCGCGCGCGCAAGAATCTCGTCTGGGAGAGTCCTGCGCTCCAGGGTCTCCTGGCGCAAGAGAAGCTCGAGATCGAAGACGTCGCGTGCCTGGGTCTCGTTGCGGTCCTCGAGGGCGCGGACCTTCTGCTCGTGCGGTGCCTGACCAATGTAATGCTGGACGCTGGTGGCCCGCAGCGCGTAGGGCTCGACGATGCGACTCGGAACCGTCTCAAGGCGGTAGCGCGTATCACCATTTCGGTTGCTGAACTCGATCCTTGTGCGGATGGGCTTACGTTGGCCGGAAGCGATGATTGGAACCTTCCAGCGGTGAGTCATGTCGCTTTGCTTGGGCTTCGTGAAGGCGCCCACCTCAAGACCGCTCGCCCGGAGCACCGCCTTCAACGCGCCGGAGTTGAGGACGGCGTCGACCTTGTCCTCTACACGCCACTGCTCGATGCCGCTGATGTCGAGGTCGATGTCTTCGGAGTAGCGGACGCTGTCGAAGAAGTAGCGCAGATTCGCGCCCCCCTTGAGGACGTAGCGGGCCGGGTCGAGCCGTGTTGGAAGGACCAGCAAGAAAGCGATGTGAAAGAGCTCGATGACTTGTGTGTGGGCAAGTGCCATGCCTCAACGATACAGGAAACCATAGATATAGCTAGATAACCTGCATCCATATCTCCCGCAGTGCAGGGGCTTTCGAGATGGAGCTAGCCGGGCTCGAACCGGCGACCTCCTGGGTGCGATCCAGGACGACGCCCGGAGCCGAGAGTTGCCGTTTGCGGCTCTAGAAAGCGGAATCTAGTTAGCCGGGTCGCGAAGCGCACCACCGCGGATAGCCGTGGATTACCGTGGATTACCTTCGATTTGGGCCCCAGAACGCGTTTGGTGCCCAATGGCGTGACTTACAGCGGCCAGTTCGTCGCCCTAGCCTGGGAGCAGGCCTCGCCGAGATATCTCGTGCGGGGCGAGGCGCCGGCCCCCGTCGACGAGCAGCTCGCCGTTGGCGGTCGCGACGGCCCAGGCGATCATGTCGCTTTTGCATGGGAAGCGACTACTTGCGCGGAGCGAAACGAGACTATGATCATCCGACCGATGCGGACTTTTGGGTCAAGGCGACTGAGGGGCATGATGCTCGCGGCCGCTACTTGACACGAAGCCCTTCTTCATAGAGACGA
>JBKJZF010000073.1:0-5984 GCA_046715315.1 Solirubrobacterales bacterium
CCCCCGCCGCCAGCAGGTCCTCGCCCCCGATCTCCAGGCGCACGTCGCGCCACTCGGCGAGATAACGATCGAGCCAGGCGGCACCGAGGGCCCGCGCGACCGCCAGCTCTTCTCCCGAGCGGCCACGCGCCGCCTCGACGGCGTCCGAGGGCCGCTGGGGGTCGGCGGCCGCGAGCCCCCGCGGCCCTTGCAACCGGCCCTGTGCGACGGCGAGGATCGCCTCGCTGCGGTCGGCAGCCTCGCTCCAGGGCTCGGCGGCGAGCAGGCGCGAGAGCTCGGCGATCAACCCGACGGCCTCGTCGTCGAGGTCGAGCAGGCCCCACTCGGCCATCAGCCCGAATCCCCGCGCCGGGTCGGCCTCGGCGGCCTGCCTTCGCAGCTCGGCCTCGACGCGCTCCGCCGAGACCGTGCCGAGGTCGGCCTGCGCCAGCAGCGCGGCCGTGCCGGGCTCGAGCGCGAGCCCGAGCCTGGCCGCGTAGCGGGCGGCGCGAAGGGCCCGGGTCGGGTCGTCGGAGAACGAGCGCGGGTGGAGGACGCGAACCACGCGGGCCTCGAGGTCGGTCAGCCCGCCGTGCAGATCGATCAACCGGGCCGGGCCGCCCAGCGGCAGCGCCATCGCGTTGACCGTGAAGTCGCGCCTGGCGAGGTCCTCGGCGAGGGAGGCGGGCTCGACCTCCGGCAGGGCGCCCGGGCGCGGATAGGACTCGCGCCGGGCGGAGGCGAGGTCGACGAGCGTCTCGCCCAGGGTCAGGGTGGCGGTTCCGAAACGCTCGTGGATCGTCGGATCGGCCCCGAGGCGGCCGGCCACCGCAGCCGCGTCCCCCTCCACGACCAGGTCGAGGTTCGCAATCTCCTCCAGGCCGAGCAGGATGTCCCGGACGACGCCTCCGACCAGGTAGACGGGCTCGGGCCCGGATGCGGCGCGGACGCGATCGATCCCCGCGAGCGCGGCGAGGCGGCCTTCGAGGCGGCTGGGATCGATCTCTGGCCGAGGCGAGGTCACTTCGGGCTCGACTATGCCCGTTCCCTACCATGACGTGTTTCCCGATGGCCCATGATGCATTGATCACCGCGCTCGGGGGCTACGACGTGCAGTGGTGGCACATCGCCCTCGCAGTCGTCGTCGCAGCAGCGGTCTGCGTCGGGGGCTTCCTCGCCGTGCGCGCGCTGTGGCCGGTCGTCAGCGGATGGACCCGCCGGCAGCAGGCCGGGGCCGCCGGCGCGATCGTGCTGGCGATCGCCGGCGCCGCGTACGCGGTCTACAACTCGAACGACCGCCCCTCAGACGTGCTCAACGAAAGCGTCGACTTCGAGCAGAAGGAGCCCGAGAAGAAGGTCATCGAGACCGTCAACTGGCCGGTCTACGGCTACGACGACCAGCGGACGCGGTACCTGCCGTCGAAGCGCGTGCAGCCGCCGTTCAAGTCCTCGGACTGGAGCTTCCAGGCCGGCAAGCTCCTGGAGTTCTCGCCGATCGCGATCGAGGACCGCCTCTACCTCGTCGACAAGGACGCGCTCGTCTACGCGATGGACTCCAACGGCGGCAAGGTCCAGTGGAAGCACAGGGTGGGTGCGCTGTCCGCGGCCTCCCCCGCCTATGAGGACGGTCGCCTGTTCGTGGTCACGCTCGAGCCGGGCGACATCCAGGCGATGGACCCCCGCAGCGGCAGGATCCTCTGGGAGAAGACGCTCCCCGGCCGCTCCGAGACCTCGCCGCTCGTCTATGGCAACAAGGTGATCGTCGGCACCGAGCCCGGGACCGTCTTCGCCTTCAACGTCGAGACCGGCAAGGTCGAGTGGAGCATCGACACGCCGGACGCGGTCAAGGGCGGCGTCGCCCTCGACGACGGGATCATCTACTTCGGCAACTACGCGGGCGAGCTCTACGCCGTGAACGCGGCCAACGGCGAGATCAAATGGCAGACCGGCACCCAGGGCTCCAGCTTCGGGCGCACCGGGCGGATCTACTCGACCCCGGCGGTGGCCTTCGGCCGGGTCTACGTCGGCAGCGTCGACAACCGCGTCTACAGCTTCGACCAGGACACCGGCGAGCTGGCCTGGAGCCACTCCACCGGCGATTGGGTCTATCCGGGGCCGGCGGTGGCCGAGGTGCCCGGCGGACCGCCGACGGTGTACATCGGCTCGCTCGACCACAACTTCTACGCGCTCGACGCGCGCGACGGCTCGGTGCGCTGGCAGAAGGATGTCGGGGGCGTCATCCTCGGCGCCGCCAGCGTAATCGGCGACGTCGTCTACGTCGGCGTGATCGGCCCCCAGAACGGCACCCTCGGCTTCGACGCCGACACCGGCAAGCAGGTCTTCGAGCACGAGCTCGGGGAGTACAACCCGGTGATCTCCGACGGCAAGCGCCTCTACCTCACGGGCACCTCCGGCGTCCGCGCCTTCTCGCCGGACCTGTCTCGCAGACGATCGGCAGGAACGCCAGCAGGGCGAGGGCGAGCAGCGTCCGCTGGCGATTGATCGAGTGGATGTGGCGGTAGCGGAAGGCGACGTGCGCGAGCATCGCGAGCACGAACACCAGGTCGAAGAAGAGCTCCAGCGGGGTGACCTGCTCGCCCTGGCGCATCGCGGCGCTGAGCCGGCGGCGATGGCTGCTGGTATCCGTCGCCATCAGCGCTAAATCTAGGCGCGCTAGAGGCGCACCGGCACGCCGGCGTCGCGGAGGTGGCGCTTGGCCTCGCGCACGGTGTGCTTGCCGAAGTGGAAGATCGAGGCGCAGAGGACGGCGTCGGCGCCCCCCTCGACGATTCCCTCCGAGAGGTGCTCGAGCTCGCCGACCCCGCCGGAGGCGATCACCGGCACGCTGACGGCATCGGCGACGGCGCGGGTCAGCGCGAGGTCATATCCCGAGGTGGTGCCGTCGCGGTCCATGCTCGTCAGCAGCACCTCCCCCGCTCCCCGCTCGACGGCCTCCCGGGCCCAGGCCACGGCCTCGCGCCCCTCGACCACCGCGCGCCCACCGTGGGTGTAGACATCCCAACCCTGCTCAGACCGCTTGGCATCCACTGCGATCACCACGCACTGCGCCCCGAAGACCTCGGCAAGCTCGCCGATCAGCTCCGGCCGCGCCAGCGCGGCGGAGTTGACCGCGACCTTGTCGGCGCCGGCGTCGAGCACCGCTTGGGCGTCGCCGACCGAGCGGATGCCGCCGCCGATCGTGAACGGGATGAAGACCTCGTCGGCGGTCCGCCGCGCCAGCTCGGCGATCGTCTCGCGGCGCTCGTGCGAGGCGGTGATGTCGAGGAAGATGATCTCGTCGGCGCCCTCGGCGTCATAGCGGGCGGCGAGCTCGACCGGGTCGCCGGCGTCGCGCAGGCCGACGAAGTTGGTCCCCTTGACGACCCGCCCGGCATCGACGTCGAGGCAGGGAATGACGCGCTTCAGGGCCACGGGCTGAGGTTAGTGCGGTGCTAGCGCTTGCGGCCGGAGCCGCCGCGCACGTGGCTGAGGGCGCCGCGGCCGAACTGTCCCGGCTCGAGCTTGCGGACCAGGCGCAGCATCTCCTCGCGCTCGTTCGCCGCCAGGTTGCGACCGGGCCGCCCCTTGGACTTCTTCACCAGGGAGGCGAGGCGGCCGAGCTCGTCGGACTCGAGCAGCTGCAGGTGGCGGCGCGCCAGCAGCGCGACCTGGGCGACGGCGAGCACACGAAGCCAGAACATCAACCGTCGATGCTAGCCACCGGCGAGGGCGGCTTCGCCCTCCGTCACGGTGAACCGGCTCTCGTACAGGGCCCGGCCGACGATCACGCCGGTGAGCGCGGGCAGATCGAGCGGCCCCAGCCGGCGCAGGTGGTCGAGGGTGCCGACGCCACCGGAGTAGATCAGCTCCGCGCCGGCGACCGCGGCGGCCCCGGCGGCGGCCTGCAGACCCTCGAGGTCGGGGCCCTCGAGGGTCCCGTCGACCTCGACCGACGTGAATATGAAGAGGCCGACCCCGCGCCCGGCCAGGTCCGCGATCAGGCCCTCGACTCCGGTCGTGCTCTCCCGCTCCCAACCCTCGACGGCGACCTTCCCCGAGCGGGTATCGGCCGAGACCGCGATCCGGGCGCCGTGGTCGGCGACGAGCGCCTCGATCAGAGCCGGGTCCTCGAGCGCGGCCGTGCCGAGAACCGCCCGCTCGGCGCCGGCGCCGAGCACCGCCGCCACCGCCTCGGCGCTACGCAGGCCGCCCCCCACCTGAACCGGCACCGGGGCCTGGGCGGCGATCCGGCGCACGTGGTCGAGGTTTGAGGCCACGCCCGAGCGCGCCCCGTCGAGGTCGACGACGTGCAGGGCGCGCGCGCCCTGCTCGATCCAGCGCTTCGCCGCGTCGAGCGGGTCCGCGTCGAAGGCGGTCTCGCGGTCGTAGTCGCCCTGGACCAGCCGCACGGCACAGCCGCCGCGGATGTCGATCGCGGGATAGAGGATCAAGCCGCGACCGGGGCGCAGGACTCGACGAAGTTCTGCAGCAGCAGGAGCCCCGACGCGCTCGACTTCTCCGGGTGAAACTGCGCGCCTACGATCGCGTCGCGCTCGACCACGGCGGCGAAGCGCTCGCCCCACTCGGCCGTCCCCACCGTGTCGCTGGATCGCGCGGGGCGGGCGGCGAAGGAATGGACGAAGTAGAAGGAGCTGGGGCCGTCGCCGGCCAGCTCACCGACGAAGCGCGACTCGCGCTCCCAGCGCACCGGCTCCCAGCCGATGTGCGGAACCTTGAGCCCGGGGGCGTCGAGCTCGGCGACATCGCCCTGCAACAGCCCCAGCCCCTCCGCGCCGCCGTTCTCGGTGGAGGACTCGAACAGCAGCTGCATACCCAGGCAGATCCCCAGCAGCGGCCGTCCGTCGGCGGCCCACTCGGTGCACAGCCGGTCGAAGCCCTGGGCGCGCAGGCGGCGCATCGCCTCCGGGAACGCGCCAACGCCCGGCAGCACCAGGCCGTCGGCCTCGGCAGCCGAATCGACGTCGGTCGTGCGCTCCACCTGCGCCCCGACCCGCTCCAGGGCCTTCTCGGCCGAGCGCAGGTTCCCCATCCCGTAGTCGAGGATGGCGACGCGCGCGCTCATTCGGTCAACGTTCCCTTGGTGGAGGGCACGCCGGTCTCGCCGGGGTCGATCGAGACGGCGACGCGCAGGGCGCGCGCGAAGGCCTTGAAGCAGGCCTCGATCACGTGGTGTGCGTTGGAGCCGTAGCGAGTGCCGAGGTGCAGCGTCAGCTTGGCGTTGCCGGCGACGGCCCGGAAGAACTCCTCGGTCAGCTCGGTGTCGAAGCCGGCGATCGATCCGGCCGGCAGCTCAGCCTGGAAGACGCATAGCGGCCGGCCGGAGATGTCGATGGCGCACTCGGCGAGCGCCTCGTCCATTGGCACCGTGGCGCTGCCGTAGCGGCGGATGCCCGCTCGCTCGCCGAGCGCCTGGTCGAGCGCCTGTCCCAGCACGATGCCGACGTCCTCGGTGGTGTGGTGGGCGCCGGTCTGGAGGTCTCCGCTCGCCTTGACGTCGATCGTCATGCGCCCGTGGCGCGCGACCAGCTCGAGCATGTGGTCGAGGAATCCCACGCCGGTGTCGATCTCGCCCCCGGCCTGGTCCAGCCCCAGCCGCAGCGTGATCTCGGTCTCGCTGGTCCTGCGGGATATCTCCGCCTCGCGGTTCACACTCGCGCCTCCGCCGATTCGCCGTGGACCGGAAAGCCCTCCGCTCGCGCAAGCTCGCCCACGTGCGGTCCGAGCAGCGCGGCCGATGCGGCGGGCAAGGATACAACCGACATCTTGCGCCGGAAGGTGCCCGGGCCGAGCGGGCCGCAGAAGCGACCGGCGCCGCCGGTGGGAAGCACGTGGTTCGAACCCGCGACGTAGTCCCCGAACGCCGTCCCGCCCGGGTTGCCCGTGAAGACGCAGCCGGCGGTGCGTACGTGGTCGGCCAGCGACTCGGCGTCGTCGCACATCAGTTGCAGGTGCTCGGGCGCGAGGGCGTCGGCCAGGGCCAGCGC
>JBKJZF010000074.1:0-2871 GCA_046715315.1 Solirubrobacterales bacterium
CGACCGCAGGGCTGCTCCGCGCTCGCGAATCGCCTGCGGGACGCGGCCGTCGCGAAGGGCGAGGAGCTCGATCTCGCGCTCGGCCCCGTAGGAGGAGACTTCGGGCCCGACGGCGCGACCGGGGTGGCACGCAAGCTCGGTGGTGCCGGCAGGCAGCGCCTCGATCAACGCGATCAGATGCTCCGCCGTGATCGCCTCGTGATAAGGCTCGCCGACCCCCGTCTGTCCGTAGAAGGCCCCGCAGTGCTCGATGTCGGGTGACTCGAACCGCAGCGGCGCCCTCAGCTCCCGGGACAGCGCGATCGCGACGGATCGAACCGGCTCGTTGCGATGAACGTGCTGGTGGGAGTCCAGGTGAGTCGGATCCGAGCCCGTCAGCTCGCAAAAGCGGGCGAGTTGGCCGCGGATCTCGGCCTCGACCTCGAGCCCGTCGTCGAGGCGAACGCGCTCGTACGCCGCGCGCCACGCTCCGCGCGCACGGTCCCAGTGGCCGAGATCGATGTGGAGACCGAGGCCCAGCGTGGACCCGGATGCACGTTCCGCCGCGTTCGCCGCGGACTCGCCGTGGACCATCAGGCTCGCGCTCGTCACGATCCCCCGCTCGTGGGCCTCGAAGATCCCCGCGTCCACGCGTTCGTGCAAGCCGAGGTCGTCGGCGTTCACCACGAGGATTCGCCCGCCCGAGCTCACGAGGGGATCGTCTCCGAAAGCTCGAGCGCTATGGCCAGCCAGTCCTGCTGGTGGTCGGGAGGCGGAGACCAGGTCCGGGGGGCCCACCCCAGCCACTGGATCGCCAGGTAGAGCCGGCAGAGATCGAGCGACCCCGGGAAATCGGAGGCCACGATTCCCGCGCCGGCGCCGCCGAGCTCATCGAGGTAGGCGCGCTCCACCGCAGCCCGCAGCTTCTCGGGCAGGCTGCCGCTGGTCAGGGCTGCCAGGTCGATCAGGCCCGGACCGGCCGCCGCGATCTCCCAGTCGACCGCGACCACGCCGGGATGCTCGGCCGTTCCGGTGACGAGCACGTTCGAGGCGTAGAACTCCCCGTGGATGACCGCTGGCGGCATGGCGGCGAGGCGCTCCTCGAGGTCGCGCGATCGAGCAGCGTTCGCGTCGATGGCCCGACGCTCGCTTGCCTCCACCCGGGCCTCACGGGCGAACCCGCGGGCCCGCTCGACCCAGCGGCGGAGGGATTTCGGCCCGACCCTGAGCAACCTTCCCGCGGCGACGTGGTGCTCGACATCGCTTCCCAGGGCCGCGTGCATGCGAGCCAGCCAGCGCGCGGCCGCCTCCCACATCGGTGCCTCGCCCACGCGAAACAGCTCTCTTCCCTCGATCGGTCGCAGGAAGATCCAGTGGCGATCTCGATCGGCGTCCTCGATCGCTCCGCGGAAGATCCCCCCATCGAGCCGGTGCGGGGCGAGCACGCGGCGGTAGACCGCAGGCTCGCGCAGCGGATCGTGCATGAAGCGCGGCTTGGAGCTTCGGATCGACGGGTCGAGACCTCGCCACGAGACATCCTTTAGGAGCAACTCCTCGTCCTCTCCATCGTCGAGCGTTATGCGCAGCCGCTCCATCGGAAAGCTGGTCATGTACTCGAACGGCTGCCGGCGAACCTCGAGCGGGATGCGCCCGTCGAAGCCGACCGCGCTGCCGCTCGCGAGTACCTCCAGGAGGTCGTCGGCGCCGGTTATCGCCGTCACGTCCTCCCTCCGCAGTCGGTCGCGAGACTCCGATGTCGGTCCCCAGGGTTCGCATAGGATGCCGCCGTGTACACGAGATCGGTGGCATACTACGATCTGCTCTACGGGTTCAAGGATTACGCCGCCGCCAGCGACTACATCTACCGGACGGTCACTCGGCAGCACCCTGAGGCGAAAGCGCTCCTCGATGTCGGGTGCGGAACCGGTCTCCATCTCGAGCATCTTGCTCGCTGGTACTCGGTAGAGGGCTTGGACGTCAATCCCGATCTGCTCGAGGTCGCACGCGACCGTTGTCCCAGCGTGCCATTCCATCAGGCTGACATGACCGACTTCTCGATCCCGCGGACCTTTGACGTCGTCACCTGTCTGTTCAGTTCGATCGCATATGTCAAGGACGTGGCGAGGATGAGAGCCGCCGTGGCGTCCATGCGCCGGCACCTGCGGCCGGGCGGGGTGATCGTGATTGAGCCTTGGTTCACTCCCGAGGCCTATTGGACCGACACGATCACCGCAAATCTGGCGGAATCAGACGACGCAAAGATCGCCTGGATGTACACCAGCACCACCGAGGCCGGCGTTGCTGTGCTGAATATCCATTATCTCCTGGGGCGGGATGGGGAGGTAGAGCATTTCACCGAGCGACACGAGCTCGGCCTATTCACAGGCCGCGAATATCGCGCCGCGCTCGAGGCCGGTGCCCTGGAGGTCATGCATGATCCCGAGGGCCCATTCGGACGGGGCCTGTACCTTGGGGTCGATCGGTAGCCGTCGCGATGAACCGTCTGCCGGCCGCGTGATCGACCACGCGGTCATTTCGGTCACTGAGCCAAACGCGTGGCACGACTCGCTGGCCGACGTTCCGCACAGCTTTCATCACACGTGGGAGTGGGCGCGCGCGATGCAGGCCACGACGGGCTATCCCACCAATCTGTTCGTCACCTCGAGCGAGGATGGGATGCTTGCCTGTCCCTTCGTCGAGCGTCCTGTAGCGAACGAGCTCGACGTCGCGACCCCCTCCGGGCTCGGAGGCTTCGTTGCGGCTGGAGCAGGCGCCCTCCTGGCCACCGCCTGGGATAGGTTTGTGACGGCACGCGGATACGTCTCCGGATACATCGGGCTGCACCCACTGTTCGAACCTCCGGGCCTGCCGTATGAGATCGCGCGGCTGAAC
>JBKJZF010000075.1:0-7694 GCA_046715315.1 Solirubrobacterales bacterium
GGCCCGGGCCGTCCCCCGACGACGACGCGATCGCGGCGGGGGTGGCCCGGGCGGCCTCCGAGCGCCAGGTGGCGCTGATGGCGGGAGCCTCGGTCGCCCTCGCGCTGGGCGAGCTGGCCCAGCGCCGCGACGCCTACGAGGCCTCGCTCGAGGCCGAGCGCTATCTCCGTCGCTGCCTGCTGAAGACCGCGCGTCTGTTCGAGTGCGCCTGCACGGTCGGTCGGTCGGATCCGACCGCCGATCAGGCCCTGACCCTGTTCGGCCGCGAGATCGGCCTCGCCTTCCAGCTCCTCGACGACGTGCTCGACGTCACCGGGCCGCCGCAGCGCACCGGCAAGGCGCGCGGCATCGACCTGCTCGACGGCACCGTCACCCTGCCCCTGATCTGGGCCCGCGAGGCCGATCCCGAGCTGGCCGAGCTCGACCTGCGCTCGCTCGACGCGGCCTCGGCCGAGGCGGTCTGCGAGCGGATCGCCGCCACCGGCGCCCTCGAGCGCGTCCGCGACGAGGCGAGGGGGCGGGTCGAGGCCGCCAAGAGCGTCCTCGGCGCTGCGCCGATCGAGGCCTCACAGCGGGAGCTGCTCGGCCTCGTCGCCGACGGGGTCGCCGAGCGCTACACCTAGATCAGAAGTCTTCGGGAAGGATGCGGTCCGACCACAGGGCCGCGGCGAAGGCCTCGACGTGCTCCTCCATGTTCGCCCGGCTGAGCAGCATCAGGTCCTGGAGAATCGCCTCGGTGCCGCTGTCGAGCGTCTCGTCGTAGCGGTCGACGACGGTCTGGCTGTAGGTGCCGCCGCCGGTCCACTCGCATTCCGGGCAGCGCAGGCGCACGACCCAGCGACCGCCGGTCGAGGGAGCCCAGTCCACGGGGATGACGAAGCTAGAGCTGCAGGAGGGGCAGATGTGGATGTCCTCGGCCTGGCGCGCGGCGGCGCGAGTCGAGGGCTGCTCGAAGTCGCCGGGCAGCACGGGCCGCGCCTCACGGCTCGAATCAGCGACACCTGTCGGCTGGATCTCCTCCATCGTGCCCGCCTTATCGACCACGCCTCGCGGGGGCTTTAGTCGGGAATACACTCGCCGCGCATGGTGCTCAGCGATCGCACGATTCGGGCAGAGATCGAGGCCGGGCGCATCGAGCTCGACCCGTTCGACGCGGCGATGATCCAGCCCTCCAGCGTCGATGTCCGCGTCGACCGCCAGTTCCGCGTGTTCCACAACGCCCGCTACCCGTTCATCGACGTGCGCCAGCCGATGGAGGATTTGACCGAGCTGGTCACCATCTCCGACGACGAGCCCTTCATCCTGCACCCGGGCGAGTTCGTCCTCGGCCAGACGCTGGAGCGGGTGCGCCTGCCTTCCGATTTGGTTGCCAGATTGGAGGGAAAGAGCTCTTTAGGCCGCCTCGGGCTGCTGATCCATTCCACCGCGGGCTTCGTCGACGCCGGCTTCGAGGGCAACCTCACCCTGGAGCTCTCGAACGTCGCCAACCTGCCGATCACGATCTACCACGGGATGCCGATCGGGCAGATCTCGTTCATGCGCATGGACGGCCCGGTTGACAATCCCTACGGCTCCGGCGAGGTCCGCTCCAAGTACCAGGGACAGGCGGAGCCGACGCCCAGCCGCTTCTACGAAAACTTCAAGGATTGATCCGGCCGGCTCTGCACCCCGTTACCATCCTCTGCAATGGATTTCAGCCTCTGGCAAATCGCAATCGTCCTCGTCATCGCTCTGATCGTCTTCGGTCCAAAGCGCCTCCCGGAGCTCGGCAAGTCGCTGGGCACCGGCATGCGCGAGTTCAAGGACTCGATCACGGGCAGCAGCGACGACGACGACAAGCAGGCCGAAGAGCAGGCAAAGCTCGAGGTTCAGGCCTCGGCTCCCCAGCCTCCCGACACTGAGCCCGTCGAGGGCGAAGTAGTCACCGACTCCAAGGCGTAGCCCGGGTGGCCCGGGGCGGGGCGGTAGATCACGAGGACCGCCTGACGCTCGTCGAGCACCTCGATGAGCTTCGCACGCGCATAATCGTCTCGCTGTCGGCGTTCGGCGCGGCCTTCGCCCTGTGCTTCTGGCAGGACAACCTGATGCTGGACATCGCCAACTGGCCGCTGCCCAGCGGCACCATCCCGATCACGCTGTCGCCGACCGAGCCGTTCTTCACCACCGTCGAGGTCTCGGCCTACGGCGCCGCGATCCTGTCGCTGCCGATCATCCTTTACCAGGTCTACGCCTTCGTCATCCCGGCCTTCTCCCCGGCCGAGAAGAACGTCGTGCGCCCGTATCTGATCGCGATGCCGCTCCTGTTCATCGCCGGGGTCGCCTTCTCCTACTTCCTGGTCGTGCCGGCGGCGATCAAGTTCCTGCTGAACTTCAACGAGGCGAACTTCGTGATCCAGGTGCGCGCCCGCGAGTACTACTCGTTCATCGGCATCCTCGTCGTGCTGATGGGCCTGCTGTTCCAGATGCCGATCGCGCTGCTCTCGATCTGCAGGCTCGGCATCATCACCCCGGACCAGTTGGCCGAGTATCGCCGCTACGCGATCCTGATCATCGCCATCGTCTCCGCCGCCGCGCCCCCCGGCGCCCCGGTGAGCATGTTCCTGATCATGATCCCGCTGCTCCTCCTCTACGAGGCCAGCGTCATCCTCGCCCGTCGCTTCGGCGAGCCCAGGATCTGAGCTAGCCTTTCCGGCCGCATGCTCTTTGATCTCAAGACCGGCAAGCGCCGGCGGGTGGTCCAGGTCGTCTTCGGCTTCCTCGCCTTCATCTTCTTCATCTCGTTCGTCGGCTTCGGCATCGGCAGCGACGTCAGCGGCGGCATCTTCGACGCGATCGGCCTCGGGGGCGGCGACAGCACTTCGTCGACCTCGAGCCAGTACGAACAGCAGATCGACGACGCCGAGGCCAAGGTCGCCGACGACCCCAAGGACGAGAAGGCCCTGAGCGAGCTCGCCTACTTCCGCTACCTGTCGGGCGTCCAGCAGCTCGACATCGACGAGAGCACCGGGGTCGCCACGCTCAGCGAGGAGGCCAGATCCGAATGGGACCTCGCCCTCGACTCGTGGGAGAAGCTGCTGGCGCTGAAGCCGCGCAAGCTCGACCCGCAGGCGGCCGGGGTGATCGTCTGCGCCTACGTCCCGGTCCTGCCGCAGTGCCAGATCCAGGCGCCCGAGGACGCCGTCGACTACGGCGGCGCGATCGAGACCCAGAGGCTGATCGTCAAGGAGGACCCGAACTCGCAGAACCTCGTCGGGCTGGCCTACTTCCTGCTCGCCGACGGCAACATCGGCGAGGGCCGAACGGTCGCCGACGAGGCGATCGCGAAGACCTCCGGGTCCGACCGCAAGAACCTCTCCAAGCAGTTCGACAAGCTGATCGACCAGGCGACCAAGATCCAGGAGGCCTCCAAGAAGGCCCAGAAGGCCGGCGATCAGGGCGCGGCGTCCGGCGAGAGCCAGCTGCAGAATCCCTTCGGCGGCCTCGGCACCGACACCGGTGCCACCGGCCTCGCGCCCGCCGCCCCCTGAGTCGGGCAACCCCGGCGCCCCTCGCTAACCTCCCGGCCCACCGGGCCGTTAGCTCAGCTGGTAGAGCAGGAGACTCTTAATCTCAAGGTCGCAGGTTCGATCCCTGCACGGCCCATCGCCGGTCGCTAGATCACGGTCAGCTGCAGCGCCGCCCCGACCAAGCCGCAGCCTCCGACGACGCTGACGACAGTCAGCTTCGAGTGCCAGCGGTTGAGCGCCGCGAAAGCGGCGACCGCGAGCACCGCGGTGGGCACGTCGACGATGCCGACGTCGACGATCTCGACCGTGACCGCGGCGATCAGCCCGATCACGCCGGCCGCAACCCCGAGCAGGAAGGGACGAATGCGGGGGTTCTCGGCGATCGCGATCAGGGCGCGGTGGAAGAAGATCGGGAAGACGAACGCCGGCAGGAAGATGCCGAGCGTCATCGCCAGCCCGCCCCCGAGCCCCCCGGCGACATAGCCGACATAGGTCGCGAAGATGATCAGCGGGGCGGGCAGGACCCCGCTGATCGCGAGCCCGTCGACGAACTGCGAGTCGGTCAGGTAGTGGTGAACGTCGACCGAGCTCTCCTGGAGGAAGGGGATCACCGTGTAAGCGCCGCCGAAGGTGAGCAGCCCGGCCTTGAGGCCCTCGAAGAAGAGCTCGGTGGTGAGCGAGACCGTGATCGCCCCGATCGCAACCAGCGCCAGCGGCCCCAGCGCCAGCGAGTTCGCCCGCCGTGTCCACCGCGCCGCGTTGCGCCAGAGCTCGTAGGCGAGGCCGGCCGCCAGCAGGACGAGCGCGAAGCCGACGGAGACGAACAGCGTCAGCACGAACGCCGCCACCGCGATCGCGACCAGCGGCACGTCGGTGAGAAACGAGCGCCCGAGACGCACGAGCGCCCGCCCGACCAGGGCGGCGACCGCCGCCGAGAGGCCGTAGAAGAGCTCGTCCAGGTGCTGTGAGAGGTCGGCCTCGACGTAGAGGACCGAGAAGGCCAACATCAGCAGGAACCCGGGAACGACGAAGCCGAGCCCGGCGGCGAGCCCTCCGAGGCGGCCGCCCCGGATGCGGCCGAAGTAGACGCAGAGCTCGGTCGCCTCGGGGCCGGGGAGCACCTGGTAGACCGCGAGCGTGCGGCGGAAGGACTCATCGGAGACCCACCCCTCCTGGTCGACGCACTCGGCCTTGATCAGCTCGATCTGGGCCGCCGGCCCGCCCCAGGCGACGGCGCCGAAGCGCAGGAACCTGACGAACAGGGACCTGGGCCGATCCGCGGCTTGCTCCGAACCCTCCAAGCCCGCGGCATTGTGGCGTACGGCTAGGTTGTCGGCTCGACCGTGGGCCCCTGCGCCCGCGGCAGCGTTCCACCGCGCTCGGTAGAGGCGGATCATGCCGCCCGTGGTACGTTCCGAGATCCGGGAGAGCAGGACTCAAGGAGGGGTTTTGGCGGATCAGGACTTGCGCAAGCGTGTGACGGTGGCCGCCGTGCTGATCGCGGTCGGCGCGATCGTCATCGGTTCCGCCGCCAGCGCGGTCGCGCGGGGCGGAAGCCTGACTCTCCCCGAGACGAGCCAGGGCCAGCTGCTTGCGGACGGCAAGGTCCCGGTCGCGGTTGACCCGGCCAAGGCCGGCAAGTTCAAGACGAAGGTGTCCCTTTTCGACGGTGAGCAGAGGAAGACGATCGCCAAGACGAATGCGCGCAAGATCCCGAAGGACGGCAAGACCGTCAAGGCCAGGCTCTCCAAGAACGGCGAGAAGGCTCTGAAGAAGTGCACGGGGGTCGAGCTGCGCGGCAAGTCGAAGCCGGTCAAGGGCGACAACAGCGACGGCCTCTCCGCCAGCACCGGGCTCGACAAGACCTGGGCGCCCTGCGTCGAGGGCTCCGAGAGCCCCACCGAGCAGCCGTACTTCGGGCCCAAGATCAAGACCCCGAACTCCGATCGCTGCGACTTCCTCGACCCCGCGGTCTGCCTGCAGCCGTTCCCCAACGACTACTTCACCGTGGCAGATCCCTCGACCGACACCGGCCGGCGGCTGAACCTGGCCGAGGAGTCGATGCCGGCCAACCTGGGCGGCGTCCACATCGCTCCGACCGACTACAACCGCGCCGACGGCTTCAGCCCGGGTGCGCCGGTCAGCGTCAAGGTCCCGGGCCTCGGGAACCAGGCCGCCTTCGACGAGAACGACCTCGTCCCGATCACCGACATGCACGCCTACGACGACGCCGACCAGCGGGTCGTCGTGATCAACGCCGACACCGGCGAGCGCCAGCCGATCTGGGCCGAGATGGACTCGAACCCCGCCGACGACGCCGATCGCAACCTGATCATCCGCCCCGCCGTCAACTACGACGAGGGCGGGCGCTACATCGTCGCCCTGCGCGGGCTCGAGTCGGACGGCGAGGCGATCGACCCGCCGCTGCCGTTCCGCGCCTACCGCGACAACCTGATCACCGACGTGTCCGCGGTCGAGGGCCGCCGGACCCAGATGGAGGACCTGATCTCCACCCTCCAGGGCGCCGGGATCGAGCGTTCGAACCTGTACATGGCGTGGGATTTCACGGTCGCCAGCGCCGACAGCCTCTCCGGCCGCGTCCTGGCGATGCGCGACGACGCCTTCGACCAGCTCGGCGACACGGACCTCGGCGACCTCACGGTCCAGGGAACCCCGCCGGACTACACGATCGATTCGGTGACGAACTACCTGCCCTGTTCGAACGGTGCCCCGGCGTGCGAGGCCGGCGAGAACGACCGCCTGCTGCGGCGGGTCGAGGGGACGATGACTGCTCCCTGCTACCTCAACACGGACGGTTGCCCGACCGGCTCCCAGTTCGCCTTCGACGGTCCCGCAGACGACTTCCCCAACTTCAATCCCACCTACACCGTCGATTTCCCCTTCACCTGCACGATTCCGCGCGCCGTCTCCGCCGGCGGGGACCTGAACCCGGCGCGGCCGTCGCTGTACGGCCACGGCCTGCTGGGCCAGCGCACCGAGGTGGTCGGCGGCAGCGGCGGCAACGTCGACGCGATGGCGAACGAGCACAACTTCACCTTCTGCGCCGCCGACTGGTACGGGATGTCGCTCGGCGACGCCATCTTCGTGGTGCTCCCCACCCTCCAGGACCTGAACGGGTTCCCGCGGATCCCGGATCGCTCGCAGCAGGGCTTCATCGACTTCATGTACCTCGGCCGGGCGATGATCCACCCCGACGGCTTCGGCGACGACGCGGCCTTCCAGGTCGACCCGGACGGGCCGGACCCCGATCCCGCCGGCTCGGTGATCGACGACACCCGGCTGTTCTACGACGGCAACAGCCAGGGCGGCATCCTCGGCGGCGCCCTGACGGCGCTCTCGCCCGACTTCAACCGAGCCTCGCTCGGGGTCCCGGCGATGAACTACTCGACCTTGCTCCAGCGCAGCGTCGACTTCGACGAATACGCCCAGGGGATCATCGACAACCTCGACACACCTGACGGGCTCTACGATCACTATCCGAACGAGCTCGAACGGCCGTTGATCATGGCGCTGATGTCGACGCTGTGGGATCGCGGCGAGGCCAACGGGTACGCGCAGCACATGACCTCCGATCCTTACGCGAACACCCCCGCCCACGACGTGCTCATGCACGTCGCCTACGGCGACCACCAGGTCGCGGACGTCGCCGCCGAGGTCGAGGCGAGGACGATCGGAGCCGGCGTGCTGACGCCGGCGCTCGACCCCGGGCGCCACTGGGACGTCGACCCGTTCCTGGGGATCCCGCCGATCTCGACCTTCCCCTACACGGGCTCGGCGCTGGTCTACTGGGACGGCGGGCCGCTCGGGTTCGACGGCACGATCGGCAGCCTGGGGACGCCCCAGCCGCCGAACGGGAACGTCCCACCACGGACGCCCGACGGCTACGGCGACGACCCCCACAGCTTCCCGCGCCGCGACGTCCAGGCCCGCTCGCAGAAGTCGGACTTCCTCCAGGTCGGCGGAGGCCTCCAGGGCCCCTGCATGACCGGGCCGGACCCGACCCCCTGCTACTCGAACGGTTACACCGGCGCCCCCTGATCCCGGCGAGATCCTGCGGCGCGCCAGGTCCGTGCCGGCCGGGTTCGTCGCCGCCTACGGCGAGCTCTGCCCGCAGGCCTCGCGGTTCGCGGGCGCGGTGCTGGCCGGCTGTGACGATGAGACCGTTCC
>JBKJZF010000076.1:0-5229 GCA_046715315.1 Solirubrobacterales bacterium
CGAGGCGCTCGGAGATACGGGGCGCCAGACCGGGGGGCAGCGCCGCCGCCGGCGCCGAGACGCGGTCGGCGTCAGCTCGACGCAGCAGCCGCGCCACGGGCTCCAGCGCCGCGATCTCCCGGCGACATCCCTCGCAGCCCTCGGCGTGCGCGCGCAGCGGAGCCTCCTCGGTGGGGCCGAGGTCGCCGAGGACCAGCGCCCCGATCAGCTCGCGCTGGCCGGCGCAGGGTTCAGCCGCCATGGCCCATCTCCTCGAGCGTGTTGCGCAGCGCCCGCAGCCCGTAGTAGACGCGGCTCTTGATCGTCCCCTCCGGCACCTGGAGCTGCGCCGCGAGGTCCGCGTGGCTGCGACCGCGCAGCTGCGTCTCGACCAGCACCTGCCGGTGGGCGTCGCCGATCCGCCGCAGCGCCTCCTCGACCTGCCACGCGATCAGGGCGTCGTCGAGCGAGCCCGGGGCCTGTTCGACCTCGTGCACCTCGGCCGCGGGCCGGCGCGAACGCGCCCGGCCGATGTCGGAGATGACGTTGCGGGCGATCGCGAACAGCCAGGTGCGAAGCGACCCGAGGGCGGGGTCGAAGCGATCGCGCGCGCCAGGCGCGGACGAAGGTCTCCTGCACCGCCTCCTCGGCCGCGCCCTCGTCGCCGAGCGCCTGCAAGGCGAACCCGTAGAGCTCGCCGCCATGCGTCGAGTAGGCGTCCCCGACCCAGGCATCGCCGTCGCGCGATTCGCCCCTCTGCGCCTGTTCGTCTGTATGGCTCTTCGGCACCGGTATGCGTAATACCGCAGTCGCGCCGCTCAGGTTCACCGCGAAACGGTGGGGGCGGGTGCGCCTGCGGGGAGTGGAGCGCCCGCCGGCGAGCGGCCCGGTGCTGGTCGCTCCCAACCACGACAGTCAGCGGGACCCGGTGGAGGTCGCGGTCGCCCTGCGCGGCCGGCGCCAGCTTCGCTTCCTCGCCCGAGCGGAGTTGTGGCGGATTCCCGGCCTCGGGCGCGTCCTCCACGGCCTCGGGCAGATCCCGGTCGAGCGCGGGGCCGGGGACGCGAGCGCGATCGAGGCGGCCGTGGCGGCGTTGCGTGAGGGCGCCGCCGTCTGCGTCTTTCCCGAGGGCCGCCTATCGCAGGGCGAGACGCTGCGAGCCCGCCGAGGCATCAGCCGGCTGTGGGCGGAATGCCCGCAGACCACGATCGTGCTCTGCTCGATCTCGGGCGCGACCACGTTCGTGCGGTTCCCCAGCCGGCCGCGGGTGGAGGTCGAGCTGTTCGAGCCGCCCGGCGGCCAGCCCCAGCCTGGGGAGGACCCTCAGCTTCTGGCCACGTGACTGCTGGCCGAGTTGAGAGATCGGGTGCCGCCGGCCACGCCCGGCCGGCGGCCGCCCGGAATGACTAGTTGAGCTTGCCGATCTTGAAGATCTTCCTCCCGCAGTCAGGGCAGGTGCCCTGAATCGCGGGGCGACCGTTCTTCATCGTGACCTGCTGGGGGTTCGTGATCTCGACCTTCTTACGTTCCTTCACGCAGTAGCCCTCAGGCATCAGACGCACTCCTTCGTTCGTGCTCGCGTATGCGTGCTGGTCGAGGCGACCGTAGAGCCTGTTTCGGACGCATGCAAGCGTAGTTCGTGCCAATAGCCACTAGCGGTCCTTTTGTGCGCGGTGACGACCAAGGCCCGCCTGCGGCCCTGGCGGCGCAGCAGGTCCTAGTTGGCGTCGGTGCCGCCCGAGTTGGTGCCGCCCGAGTCGGCGGACGACTCGAGGTCGTCGATCTGGCCGCGCAGGTCCTCGATGTCGTCCTGGACCACCTTCAGCTCGTCCTCGGTGGTGCCCTGGTCGTCGCTCAGCTGTGCGACCTGGCCCTCGAGGCTGTCGAGGCCGTCGCTGATCGAGGCGAGATCGTCCTGGGCGGCCTCCGACGCGGACTCCTCGACCGCGCCGAGCTGGCCGCGCAGGTTCTGCAGGTCGGCCTTGGTTGCCGAGTCCTCCTGTAGCTGCAGCGCGAAGACGATCGCCACCGCGGCGGCGGCGAGCGAGAGCACGCAGGCGGCGGCGAAGGCGTAGGTGCGGATGCCGAGCTTGTGCTCGACCTGGGCGAGCCAGGTGCGCAGCCCGTCGATGCGCTCGTGCGGGTCGGTGCTGTGTGGGTCGGGGGTGACCGGCTGCTCGCCCGTCGGCTGCTTCGGCTGCTCGCCGGTGGCGGGGCTCTGGGGCTTTTCTGGGTCCGAGGCTTGCATGGCGGGGGCAGGGTAACGGGGGGTCAGGCGCTTGGAGGCCGCGCCTCGGCGACGGCGCCGTCCTCGGGCTCCAGCTCGAGCCCGGCCCCGACCCAGGCGGTGATCCCGCCGGCCATGTTGTGGGCATCCCAGCCGCCCTCGCGGAACGCCTGGGCGGCCATCCCGGAGCGGTCGCCGCCGCGGCAGTAGAAGACCCCGGGGCTATCCTTCGGGATCGCGGCCGCCTCGGCGGTGAGCTGGTTCATCTCGCCGGGGCGGGCGCCGGCGAGCCGCCCGGCCTCCCACTCGTAGTCCCGGCGGACGTCGATCAGCGTTGCCTCGCCGCTCGCGGCCAGCTCGGCGACGCGCTCGGGGGCGAGCTCGAGCTCGGCCTGCTGAAGGGTGTCGCGGTCATCCGCCACTGCCCAAGCCTATTTCGCCGCGCGCACCGCACGCCCTCGGCTAACGTCCCGGCCTCGCTTCCCTTCGCGGCCGCTATCTGCGGGCGCGGCGCAACCAAGGAGAAATCTGAGATGCCCGAAGCAGTGATCGTGGACGCCGTCCGCAGCCCGATCGGCCGCGCCTTCAAGGGCTCGCTGGCGCAGCTGCGGCCCGACGAGACCGCCGCCTACGTGGTCGACCAGCTGCTGGAGCGAAACCCCGACGTCGACCCGGCGCTGATCGAGGACGTCTTCTGCGGCTGCGGGATGCCGCAGGGCCTGCAGGCCTTCAACATCGGCCGGATCATCACCCTGCTCTCGGAGAGGCTCTCCGAGGAGACCAACGGGGTGACGATCTCGCGCTACTGCGCGTCCTCGCTGGACGCGATCCGCCACGCCGCCAACGCCGTCAAGGCGGGCGAGGGCGACGCTTACATCGCCGCCGGGGTGGAGTGGGTGAGCCGCTACAACGAGCGCACCGAGCCCGCCGGCGCCGCCGACCAGAACACCAACCTGCAGGGCAACGACGGCCAGCCCAACGCCTACATCGAGATGGGCCTGACCGCGGTCAACGTCGCCAAGCGCTACGAGGTCAGCCGTGCCGACATGGACAAATACGCGCAGCGCTCGCAGGAGCTGGCGGTCGCCTCCCAGGAGTCGGGGTTCTTCGACCGCGAGATCGTTGGGGTCGCCGACCACGAGGGCAACGAGGTCGCCAAGGACGACGGCCCGCGGGCGTCATCGACGCTGGAGAAGCTCTCCCAGCTCGACGAGGCCTTCGGGGACGGCGGCGTCACCGCCGGCAACTCCTGCCCGCTCAACGACGGCGCCGCCGCGGTCTTGGTGATGTCGGACACGAAGGCCAAGGAGCTGGGCCTGACGGCGCGCGCGCGGATCCTCAGCGCCGCGACCTGGGGCAACGAGCCGGAGTACATGGGGGTCGCCCCGATCGGCGCGATCAAGAAGGTGCTGGAGCGCACCGGCATGACCATGGAGGACGTCGGCACCGTCGAGCTGAACGAGGCCTTCGCCGCCCAGGTGATCCCGATCATGGACGAGTGCGACATCCCGCTGGACAAGCTCAACACCCACGGAGGCGCGATCGCCCTCGGCCACCCCTTCGGGATGACCGGCGCCCGGATCATGACCACGCTTCTGAACGCGATGGAGACAGACGACCACGACGTCGGCCTGGAGACGATGTGCGTCGCCGGCGGCCAGGGCGAGGCGATGATCGTCGAGCGGGTCGGTTAAGGCCGACGAGCCGCAGTGGCAGGTCAAGGTCAAGTAGGCAGGAAACGCGCGGCCGAGCTGCAGGTCCGTCTCCAGCCTCGCGCCCGCCGCGACGAGGTCGCCGGTGAGCGCGACGGGCGGATCCTGGTGCGGGTGACCGCGCCGGCGCTGGAGGGGCGCGCCAACGAGGCCCTTTGCCGGCTGGTGGCGAAGCGCCTGGGGGTGGCGAAGTCGCGCGTCTCCATCGTCCGCGGCGAGCGCTCGCGTGACAAGCTCCTGTGGATAGAGGGGGTGGCGCCGGAGGCGGCCCGGCGGGCCTTCTCCAGTTCGTAGGCACTATGACCATGGTATGATGACCGTGGTCAGATGAAGGAGATTTCCGCAACTCAGTTCAAAGCGCGCTGCCTGGCCCTGCTCGACGAGGTCGCAGGGGGCGGGGTGGAACTGGTGGTCACGAAGCACGGCCGGCCAGTGGCGCGGGTCGTTCCCCCCGACGAAGGGGCCTCGCTTCGGGGCAGCGTCACCTACAAGGTCGGAGACGAGGAGCTGATCGCCCCGATCGACGCCGAGTGGAAGGCGACGCTTCCGGGCGGCGACTAGCGCGTGGTCGTCCTCGACACCCATGCCTGGATCTGGTGGGCGGACGATCCGGCGCGGCTCAGCCGGGCGGCGCGAGACGCGATCACCGAAGCCGACCCGATCGGCGTCTCGGCCATCTCGTGCTGGGAGGTGGGGATGCTGGCGCTCGGCGGCCGCATCACGCTCGACCGCGACGTCTCGCGTTGGGTCCGTCAGGCCCTGGGCCAGCCTGGCGTCGTGGCGCTCCCGATCGGGGCGAAGGTCGCGCTCGACGCGGCGCTGCTCGAGCGCGAGGGGTTCGTCGGCGATCCCGCCGACCGCCTCATCTACGCGACGGCCCGCGACACCGGGGCCGTGCTCGTTACGCGCGACGAGCGACTTCGCGCCTATGACCCGCGCGGCACCCTCTGGTAGGGCCGGGCGCGGCGTCGTCCTCCCGGGTGGCAGGGCTGTCCCGAGCGCCCGCTGCCGCCGGGTGCCCCGCACGGGCACCCGGCGCAACGCGCCGCGGAAACGATCTATCGGCCTCCGCGGATGCTGATCAGCTCCCTGCCTGAAGTGTCTCCACCGCAGTGTCGGCGGCCTGCTGGCACGCCTCGACTGCGGCATCGGCAGCGCTGCTGTCGCCCGCAGCGTCGGCCTGCTGGGCGCACTGCTCGAAGGCGTCGGCGGCCGCCTGGCAACCGGCCTCGCCAGCCTGCTCGGCCGGCGTGCCCGCGATCGCGTCCTGGCAGGCGGACAGCACGTCGGCGGGAGTCGATCCGCTCGAGC
>JBKJZF010000077.1:0-3566 GCA_046715315.1 Solirubrobacterales bacterium
GGCCTCCTCGACGCCCGGATCGCCGAGGCGGTCTGGCGGGCGGCGGACGAGGTCGCGGACGGGCGGCTCGACGCGGAGTTCGTAGTCGACGTCTTCCAGACGGGCTCGGGGACCTCGACGAACATGAACGCGAACGAGGTCATCGCCAACCGGGCCGCCGAGATCATCGGCGGGCAGCGTGGAAGCAAGGAGGTCCATCCCAACGACCACGTCAACATGTGCCAGTCATCGAACGACGTCATCCCAACGGCGATCCGACTCGCCGCGCTGCTTGGGATCTCCGAGGGTCTCATCCCGGCGCTCGAGCGGCTGCAAGCGGCCCTGGCTGCCAAGGCCCGGGAGTTTGACGACGTCGTCAAGGTCGGCCGGACCCACCTCATGGACGCCACCCCGGTGCGTCTCGGGCAGGAGTTCTCGGGTTACGCGACCCAGGTCGCGAGGGGGGTCGATCGGATGCGGTCGGCCCTGGAGCGACTCGCCGAGCTTCCCCTCGGTGGGACCGCGGTCGGCACGGGTCTGAACGCTCACCCGGAGTTCGCCGCCCGGGCGATCGCCCTGCTGGCCGATCGAACCGGGCATCCGTTGCACGAGGCCGCCGATCACTTCGAGGCACAGGGAGCCCAGGACGCGCTCGTCGAGGCGAGCGGCGCTCTCAAGACGGTGGCGGTCTCGCTGATGAAGATCGCGAACGACATCCGATGGATGGGTTCGGGCCCCCGCGGCGGGATCGGGGAGCTCCGGCTCCCGTCGCTGCAACCGGGGTCATCCATCATGCCGGGGAAGGTGAACCCGGTGATCACCGAGGTGGTCCGGCAGGTGGCGGCCCAGGTGATCGGGAACGATGCCGCGGTCACCGTCGGGGGGGCCCTCGGTGACTTCGAGCTGAACGTCATGATGCCGGTCATGGCCCACAACCTCCTCCAGGCGGTGGACCTGTTGACCAGCGCGGCCACGATCTTCCGGGAGCGGTGCGTAGAGGGACTCGAGGCCGACGCCGAGCGGGCTCGGGCCCTGGTCGAGCAGTCCTTCCCGATCATCACCGCCCTGGTTCCGAGGATCGGATACGAGGCTGCGGCCGACATCGCCAAGGAGGCGTTGGCGACCGGGAGGGGTGTGCGGGAGATCGTCGCCGAGCGGGAGCTCCTGCCTCCCGAGGAGCTGGAGGAAGCCCTCGATGTGCGGAAGATGACCGAGGGCGGCATCCTCACGGTCGGCGGCGAATAGGTTCGCGGACCTTCAGATTCGGAGGAGCACCCGGACCGCGAGCGCGGTAAGCGCGAGGGCGGTCCCGTAGCATGCTACGGCGACGAGCGGTCTCAGCCCGTGCACGCCGAGCTGGTGGTGCACGGCGTACCTGAACCGATGGGCCCAGTGGAACAGAGGGAGGGAGACGAGCCCCAACAGGAACAGCTTCGCGAGTGGGTGGCCGACGAGGTCGACGACGCGCTCGAAGGACAAAGCGTCCTGCGGCAGCAACCCGGCGGGGAAGGCCAGCCCGAGGATCGCGACCGTAACCGGAAGCAGGAGCGCCGCGACGAACCCACCGGCTGAGAACAGTCCCCAGAACATGGGCTCGGGCCGCAGCAGTTGTCGGAGACGAGACTTCCGGCGGGCCCGAGGCGGGCCCGGCTTCACCTCTCGCGCGTCGGACCAGTCGAGGATGTCCCCGAGCGAGAGCTCCTCCGCCGCCGCTCGCTCCATCGTCAGAACCACGCGAGGAGGTAGGCGACGATGACGGACACGACGATCCAGACCCCGCACAGCACTCCGACGACGACCGCGCGCGGCACCACGTTCCGGCCCAGGCGGACCTCCTGGATGTGGGCGGTCAGGCGGAACCAGGTAGCCGCGTGGTAGAGCATCGCGACGAGGATGATCGAGGACAGGGCGACGACCGCGGGGAGCCGCAGCCACCTCAGGAAGTCTTCGTACGCCTCCCTCCCCTGGGAGAGGGCGAACAGGAACAGGAGGAGGATGACCGAGAAGGCCGCCGCGAACACGGCCGTGAGCTCCCTCGCCGCGAAGCGTCGGTACGGAGCGGTCCGCAGCCACCAGGTCCGAGGGACCTTCGGCACGTAGACGGGGTATCGCCTGGGCGCTTCGGTCCTCACTCGCGCCCTCCGAACGGCCACACCACCGACCGCAGTGTCTGGGTCGCCGTCGCCACCTTGGATCGCTGGATCGCCGCAGCGGGGTCGACGTCCTTCGGGCAGACCACCGTGCACTCCCCAACGAACGTGCAGTCCCAGATCCCGTTGTTCAGCTCGAGGACTCTCTGCCGCTGAGCCTGTCCCTGATCCCGGGAGTCGAGGTTGTACCGGTGGGCGAGGGCGATCACCGCGGGGCCGAGGAAATCGGGGTCCTGCCCGTACACCGGACAGGCAGAGAAGCAGAGCATGCAGTTGATGCACATGCTGAATTGCTTGTAACGATCGACCTCATCCGGCGTCTGGAGGTACTCGCCCTCCTCGACGGGCGTCTCCTCCTCCCGGATGATCCACGGCTTGACGGACCTCAGCTTCTCCAGGAAGTCGGTCATGTCGACGACGAGATCGCGGATCACCGGGAAGTACCGAAGGGGCTCGACGACGATCGGCCCCGAGCGGAACTCCCGCAGGAAGGTCGAGCAGGTGAGCCGGGGAACCCCGTTCACCATCATCCCGCACGACCCGCACACCCCCATCCGGCACGACCACCGGTACGCGAGGCTCCCGTCGATGTGGTCCTTGATGTAGTTCAGGGCGTCGAGCACGACCATGTCGTCGCTCGAGGGAACGTCGTACTCGTCGAAGTAGGGCTCGGCAGCGTGTTCCGGCCGGTAGCGACCGACCCTCAGCGCGATGCTCTCTCCGCTCAATCCGTGCCCCTTCCGACGCCGCTAGTACTTCCGCTCCGCGGGCGGCCACCGCGTGATCGTGACATCCCGGTCCTCGATCCTGGCTCCTTCCGCTGTGGAGAAAGCCAGGCTGTGCCTCAGGAACCGCTCGTCGTCGCGGTCCGGGTGATCCCGGCGCGTGTGCGATCCTCGCGACTCCCGTCGCTCGAGGCCCGATCGCACGACCGCCTCGGCCACGTCGAGCATGTTGTCGAGCTCGAGCGCGGCTACGAGCTCGGTGTTGAACGCCCGGTCGTGGTCGTCGAGAGACACGCCCGCGTAGCGCTCGCGGAGTCCGCTCACCGCCTCGACCGCCTCCTTCAGGGACTCCTCGGTTCGGAAGACGCCCGCGCCGCGCTCCATGGCGGTCTGGAGGTCCGTGCGGATCGTCGAGATCCCCTCGCGTCCCGCCTGCTGATCCAGGTATGTGGTGACCAGCCGGTCCTGTTCCGCCTCGGCCAGCTCCGCCAACGGGTTCGCGGCCGGCGCGACGGCCTCCAGGGCGTCCTCGGCTGCTTGCCTGCCAACCCTCGCCCCGAACACGAGGCACTCGGTGAGCGAGTTCGACCCCAGTCGATTCGCCCCGTTGATGCTCACGCAGGCTGTCTCGCCGGCCGCGTACAGCCCCGGGAGGGGGGTCCGTCCCACGATATCGGTGTCGACCCCGCCCATCATGTAGTGGACGACCGGC